>JANOYI010000451.1:0-6674 GCA_031428795.1 Ilumatobacteraceae bacterium
GACGTGAAGGTGATTGGCCCGCGGTCCACCGTCATTTTCAATACCGTCGCCGACGAGTCCGTGCTGCGCGGAACGGCGTTCGTGCCGTTCAACAATCCGGGGCCGAATGTTGGCGAGCTGATTGATTGCTTCGCGTCTGTCAACGATGTCCGAATCGAGAACCTCTGATGTTGGCGGTCGATCCGCTACTGGATGGCATCAAGGCCTTCAGCATCCCCTTCTTGGTGGTGCTGATCAAGGTCATCGTCATCTTCGTCGTCGGCCTCGTCGGCACGATGCTGATGGTCTGGTTCGAGCGCAAGGTCATCGCGTTCATGCAGAACCGCGTTGGCCCCAACAAGGCCGGTCCGAAGGGTTTGCTGCAGACACTTGCCGACGGCATCAAGTTGTTCTTCAAGGAAGACCTGATCCCCGACAAGAGCGATCGCTTCGTGTTCAAGCTGGCGCCGTACCTCGCGTTTGTCCCCGCCTTCCTGGTGTGGAGCATCATCCCGCTGGGTGGCGACTTCAGCAACGGCAAGGACGGCTCCGTCAGCATCCTGGGTGAGACCACCAAGCTGCAGCTGGCAGACCCGCCCGTCGGCGTGTTGCTGTTGCTGGCGCTCAGCAGCGTTGCGGTCTACGGCATCATGCTGGCTGGTTGGAGCTCGGGCTCGAAGTACCCGCTGCTCGGCTCGGTTCGTGCGTCGGCGCAGATGGTCAGCTACGAAGCGGCACTCGGCCTCAGCCTGGCCACCGTCATCTTGATTGCCGGCACTCTCAGCACCAGCGGCATCGTCGCATCGCAGAGCAGCTTCACTCGCTGGCACGTCGTGGCCACGGGCGTGCTGCCGTTCATCATCTTCCTCATCGCCGCAACGGCCGAGCTCAACAGGCCGCCGTTCGACCTTGTGGAAGCCGAGCAGGAGCTGGTCGGTGGCTTCAACACCGAGTACTCCAGCATTCGTTTTGCGCTGTTCTTCCTGGCCGAGTTCATGAACACCATCACGATGAGCGGCGTCATCGTGACGCTGTTCTTCGGTGGCCCGCAGCCGCTGAAGGTTCTGGGCAACGCCAACCTGTTGTCGTTCCTCGGGCCGCTCAGCGGCACCGTGTGGCTGCTGCTCAAGGTGCTGGTCTTCCTCTACATCTACGTGTGGTTCCGTGCCACGCTGCCTCGCCTTCGTTACGACCAGCTGATGAATCTCGGCTGGAAATTGATGATCCCGTTGGCGCTTGGCTGGTTCATGCTGATTGCCGTGTTCCGTGTGGGCAGTGACAGGGGCTGGTCGCAAGCCGAGCGTTTCGTCGCCGGTGGCATCGGCCTCGTGGTGTTGTTTGCCTGCGCAGGTTTGCTGCGTCTGGCCACGCGGGTCAGTGCCCGCAATCGTGAACGAGAGGGGGCGATGTTCTGATGGGTTACCTCGACGGATTCCTCGTCACGCTGAAGCAGCACCGGATCCTCGGTGGCGACCGTGTCACCACCAACTACTCCGGCGGACGTATCGCGAAGAAGGGCAAGCCGACTGCCGGCCGCGACGAGAAGATCGACAAGCCCGAACGCATGCACGGTCGTCACGTTCTCAACCGTTACGAAGACGGTATGGAGAAGTGCATCGGCTGCGAGCTGTGCGCTGGCGTGTGCCCGGCCAAGTGCATTCATGTGCGCGGCGCCGACAACGACCCGCAGAACCCCACCTCGCCCGGCGAGCGCTTCGGCTTTGTCTACGAGATCAACTACCTGCGCTGCATCCACTGCGACCTCTGCGTGGAAGCCTGCCCAACCGAAGCCATCACCGAGAGCAAGCTGTTCGAGTTCAGCTTCACCAGCCGCAGCGATGCGGTCTACACGAAGGCCGAGCTGGTCGTCGATGACGACGGCAAGCCGCAACAGCTGCCGTGGGAAGACTGGCGTGAGGGCGAAGATCTCCTGACCAGTGGGTGGATGCGCGCCACCGCTGCCAGCGGCGACGCCAACTTCGTTGGCCAGGTCGGCTGGAGCAACGAACTGGGCCACGGCCTACGCGAAGCCGAACGGCCGGAAGACTGATGGAACTATTCGTCTTTGTTGTGTCGGCAGCGATGGTGCTGGTCGGCGCCGTCGGCGTGGTCGTACGCAAGCACCCCGTGCACGCCGCGCTCAGCCTGATCCTGACGTTGTTCGGCATCGCTGTGCTCTTCATCGCGCAAGAGGCCCACTTCCTGGCCGCCGTTCAGGTGATCGTGTACGCGGGCGCCATCGTCGTGCTGTTCCTGTTCGTGATCATGCTGCTGGGCGTCGACAACGCCGAGGACCTACGCATCGAGCCATTCAAAGTGCAGCGCCCCGTGGCCGCTGTCATCGGTGCGGGCCTGGTGAGCATCATCGGTCTGGCCATCATCGTGTCGCGCAAGGCAACGGTGCCGCTGGTCGAGCAGAGCCAAGCCGTGCAGGACGCAGCGCTCGACGCGCAGGACGGCAATATCCGCGCACTCGCTCGTGACGTCTTCAGCGACCGCGTGCTCGCGTTCGAACTGACGTCGGTGCTGCTGGTCATTGCCGTGGTCGCCACCGTCATGCTGGCGCGCAAGCCCAAGCCCGGCGAACTGGTCATCATCGACACGTCGGCGGCGCCCAAATGATCGCCGCTATCGCTACCCCCACCACCACCTGGTATCTGCTGCTGGGCGCGGTGCTTTTTTCCATCGGTGTCGTTGGTGTGATGGTGCGCCGTAACCCGCTGATCCTTTTCATGTGCGTCGAGCTGATGCTCAACGCCGTCAACCTGACGTTCGTCGCGCTCGCTCGCCGGCTCGGCGACATTGGTGGCCAGAGCGTGGTGTTCTTCGTGATGGTGGTTGCCGCAGCCGAAGTGGTGGTTGGCCTGGGCATCGTGGTCGCGATTCTGCGACGCAAGCCGAATGCCACCACCGACGACATGGCCGAGTTGAAGGGCTGATCTGATGCTCGACCTCGTATGGCTCATCCCCGCGCTGCCGCTCGCCGGGTTCCTGTGCATTCTTCTGCTCGGTCGCAAGCTGGGCGATCCAGGTGCCGGATACTTCGCGACCGCGGTGGTCGGCGCCTCGTTCCTCGTCACCGTTGGCGTGTTCTTCGATCTGTTGTCGAAGACGGCTGAGGAGCGCACGCACGTGCGAACACTCTTCCAATGGGTTCCGGTCGGCTCGTTGCAGGTCGACCTGGCGTTCCTGGCCGACCCGCTCAGCATCACGATGTGCCTGTTCGTCACCGGCATCGGCACGCTGATTCACCTCTACGCCGTTGGATACATGCACGGCGACCCACGCTTCAGCAAGTTCTTCCTGTACCTCAACCTGTTCGCGTTCAGCATGCTCATGCTGGTGCTCGGCTCGAACATGTTGGTCACCTTCCTCGGCTGGGAAGGCGTGGGTACCTGCAGCTACCTCCTGATCGCCTTCTGGCACGAGAAGGAGAGCGCGGCTACGGCTGGCAAAAAGGCCTTCGTCACCAACCGCGTTGGCGACTGGGGCTTCATGATGGCGATGTTCTTCGCCTTCTGGGCCGTCGGCTCGCTGGACTACTCGATCATCAACGGTGCCGCTGGATCGATGGCGCAGACCACCGCTAGCGCCATCGCTTTGTTCTGCTTCATCGGGGCCGCCGGCAAGAGCGCACAGTTGCCGCTCTACCTCTGGCTGCCCGACGCCATGGAAGGCCCCACCCCCGTGTCGGCGCTGATACACGCAGCCACGATGGTCACGGCTGGTGTGTACCTCATGGTGCGCATCAACCCCATCCTCGCCGTCAGCGCCGAATACGCAGGCTGGATCATCGCCGGTGTCGGTGTCGCCACGGCGCTGTACGCAGCCACGGTCGCGGTTGCGCAGAACGACATCAAGAAGGTGCTCGCGTACTCCACCGTCAGTCAGCTGGGTTACATGTTCCTGGCTGTGGGCTCCGGCGCGTACATCGCGGCCATCTTCCACATGGTCACCCATGCGTTCTTCAAGGCGCTGCTGTTCCTTGGCAGTGGCTCGGTGATCCACGGCATGCACCACGAGCAAGACATGCGCCGCATGGGTGCGCTGCGCACGCTGATGACGATCACCGCCGGCGCGTTCATCATCGGCTGGTTGGCCATCGCCGGCGTGCCGCCGTTCGCCGGCTTCTGGAGCAAGGACGAGATCCTCCTATTCGCCTACGACAAGAGCCCAATCCTCTACGTGCTCGGTCTGGTCACCGCCCTACTGACGGCGTTCTACATGACCCGTCAGGTCATCATGGTCTTCTACGGCAAAGCCCGCTGGCAGGACGCTCACGAGGAGCACGGCGCTCACGGAGATTTCACTCCTCACGAGAGCCCCATCGTGATGTTGTTTCCGCTGGTCGTGTTGGCTGGTCTCTCGATCGTCGGCGGTCTCATTCAGCTGCCCAGCTGGAGCTGGATTCCCAAGGGCCTGCAGCATCGCTTGGAAGGCTGGCTCGAGCCAGTCGTCTCTGCGGGCGAGCACCACCTCTCCGACAGCGCACACGACCTCAGTGGTGTGCTCGCGCTGGTCGCCATTGCGGTCGCGATCACCGGCATTATCGGCGCCGTGATGGTGTACGCCAAGCACAAGGCAAAACCGTTCGAGCCGCAGATCCTCGCCGACGCCTGGGGTTACGACCGTGCGGTCAGCAACTTCATGGGTGGGCCTGGTCGCCAGGCCTTCGACGGAGTGGCATGGGCCGACGCCAACGTCGTTGACGGTGCCGTCAATGGCACCGGAGCGTTGGTCCGTGGAACCGCCGGCAAGGTCCGCAAGCTGCAAACCGGCAACGTTCGAACGTATGCGGCAGCCATTGGCGCCGGCGTGGTGCTGTTGTTGATGTGGTTCGTCGTCGTGCGAGGAATCCTGTGATCGAATTTCCGATTCTCACCCTGCTGGTTCTCGTGCCAGCTGTTGGCGCCGCTGTGGTAGCGATGATCTCCAAGCGGCAGCCCGACCTGGTCAAGGTCACAGCGATGATCACCAGCGTGCTCACCGCAGGCATGGCGCTGTGGTTGCTATTCGCGTTCAAGACCAATAGCGCCGACTTCCAGTTCGTCTCGCAGCACGTATGGATCAAGCCGTGGGGAATCTCGTGGCACCTCGGCGTGGACGGCATTTCGCTGTTCCTTGTCGTGCTCACCGGTGTGCTGTTCCCGCTGGTCATCATCGGCATCGATCCGCACCACGATCACAAGCGGTACCTGTCGTGGATGCTGCTGCTCGAAGCTGGTGTGATGGGGTCGTTCATCAGCCTCGACCTGTTTCTGTTCTTCGTGTTCTTCGAGATCGTCCTTGTCCCGATGTATTTCCTCATCGGTGGCTGGGGCTATGACGACCGCATCTACGCGGCCACGAAGTTCTTCCTGTTCACGATGGTCGGCTCGGCGTTCATGTTGGTCGGCATCATCGCCACCGCCGTACTGGCCAAGGCTGGTCCGCAGGGTGCGGTCACCTTCGACCTGATACAGATTGCGGAGAACGCAGAGTTCGCCGCGTCCACAGGGCGATGGCTGTTCTTCGCATTTGCGATTGCGTTCGCCGTCAAGGTCCCCCTGTTCCCGCTGCACACGTGGCTACCCGACGCGCACACCCAGGCGCCCACCGGTGGCTCGGTCATCCTGGCCGGCGTGCTCTTGAAGATGGGTACCTACGGCCTGCTGCGGTTCGGCGTGTACCTCTTCCCGGAAGCGGCTGTGTGGGCTCGTCCGCTCTTCCTCACGCTGGCGGTCATTGGCATTCTGTGGGGCGCAGTAGCGGCCACCATGCAGACCGACCTGAAACGTTTGGTCGCGTACTCATCGGTCGCGCACCTTGGGTTCATCGTGCTCGGTACGTTCGCCTTTACGACGGTCGCACTCACCGGTTCTGTGATGCAGAACGTCAACCACGGTCTGTCCACTGGTGCATTGTTCTTGATGGTCGGCATGATCTACGAGCGTCGTCACACCCGTGAGATCTCCAAGCTGAAGGGCCTGCAAAAGGTGGCTCCGGTTTTCGCTGCGGCCTTCATGGTGATCATGCTCAGCAGCGTCGGTGTGCCTGGCCTCAACGGCTTCGTCGGCGAGTTCATGATCCTCATCGGCTCGTTCCCGACGGCCCGCTGGTGGGTGGCGGTCGCCGCCTCCGGTGTCATCTTCGCTGCGCTGTACCTGTTGTGGGCGTACCAGCGTGTCTTCCACGGCGAGCCCGACGAGGACAACAAGTCATTCCCCGAACTGAAGTGGAAGGAAGCGACATTGCTGCTGCCCTTCATCGCAATCATCGTGTTCACCGGTGTGTTCCCCAAGCCAATGCTCAGCCGCATCGAGCCATCGGTCAACAAACTGATCACTCACATCGAGGAGAACAGCGACTGGCGTTCACCGACGCCGCCGACTCCGGTGATCTCCGAGGTCGAGCACTCCGAGTCTGAGTCTGAAGAAGGTGAAGGGTGATGGGCGCGTTTCTCGCTGCCACGCTGCAAGGCCCGAAGGTCGATTGGTTCGCCCTCAGCCCGCTGTTGGTTCTGCTGGGTGGCGCGATGCTGCTGCTCGTCGGGGGCGCGCTCACGCCGACGTGGCCCAAGCGCGGCTACTCATTGTTCACCGCTGCAATCGCGGTCGCCGGAGTCGTGTTCGGCGTGTTGCTGTGGCGCCGTGTCGATGACAAGGGCCCCATCTCCCTGGTCGGTGACGCACTCACCCTCGACAAAGTCGCAGTGT
>JANOYI010000452.1:0-1907 GCA_031428795.1 Ilumatobacteraceae bacterium
CTCGTCCACTTCTTCGTCGGGTTCTGCGCGGCAGACGCGGCGCGCTACCTGTTGCTGTTCCAGCGGACGATCCCGGGCTTCCAGCCGTCGGCGGAGTCGTTTGCCATCTCGGAGGCGACCCTCGAACGGCTGGGGCAACGCATGGAGGCGTGTGGAATCACCGAACCAGAAGCGGTCGACCTGTTCACCGCCCTCGGCACGGGCCTGGCGGACCAGCAGCTTTCGAACGACCCATGTGGTGATCGCTGGATTCTCTTGATCGACGACGCCGTCGAGATGTTCTACGACTACATGACCAAGAAGCAGACGACGAAGAAGCCGAAGAAGCAGACAAAAAGGCAGACAACCACGAGGAGGAGCAGACCATGATGACTGCACAATCAGTCGACACCATCCAACCGATCACCCGTGCCGACACCGAGAGCTTGGCGCGCACGGAGTACGCACGCATGGCGTCGCAGTTGCGATCGCTGGAGTCTGACGAATGGAGCAGACCCACCGACTGTCCGCTCTGGGACGTACGCGCCGTTGCCGGGCACAGCGTCGGCATGATGGCGACCTTCACCGGATTCCGCCGGCTGTTCGGCGCGATGGGTGCGGCGACGAAGGCGTCGAAGCGCGATGGTGGCCAGATGATCGACTCGTTGACGGCTCAGCAGGTCGCTGATCACGCCGACTTGTCGACCGACGAGCTGATCGCCCGAATCGACGAGATCGGGCCGCGCGCCGCCCGGTGGCGGGCCAAGGCGCCGTGGCTGTTCCGCAAGATGCCGATGAAGGAGGAGGTCGGCGGTGTAACCGAGACGTGGCGCATGGCGTACCTGCTCGACACGATCCTCACGCGCGACCCCTGGATGCATCGCGTCGACATCGCCCGCGCAACAGGCCGCGACCTCGAGCTCACGGCGGAGCACGACGGTCGCATCGTCGCAGACGTCGTCGCCGAGCTGGCCCGTCGCTACGGCCAACCGTTCACGCTCACACTCACGGGCCCGGCCGGCGGCGTCTTCGTCGCCGGTGACGGCGGTGGCAGCGGCGAGCACGTCACCATCGACGCGATCGAGATGTGCCGCACACTCTCGGGTCGCCCGCCGGTCGACGCGCAGCAGCGCACCGGCTTGCTAGCCACGGAGGTGCCGTTCTGATGGACCTGCACACACGGGTGACCGAGGTCGCCGCCGGCATCCACCAGCTGACGACGGTGGTCCCCGACGCCCCGGTGGCCTTCAATCAGTACCTCATTGCGGCGGCCGAACCGCTGTTGTTCCACACCGGGATGCGCGGGCTGTTCCCGCTAGTGGCGGCGGGGGTGTCCACTGTGCTCCCGGCGGAGACGGTGCGATGGGTGAGCTTCGGTCACGTCGAAGCTGACGAGTCAGGATCAATGAACGAGTGGCTGGCGCTCGCACCGAATGCCGTCGTCGTCCAGGGCTTCATCGGATGCATGGTGTCGATCGGTGATCTCGCGGACCGCCCGCCACGAGCGCTCGGCGACGGCGAGATGCTCGACATCGGTGGGCACGTCGTGCAGTGGTTCGACACCCCGCACGTGCCCCACGCGTGGGAGGCCGGTGTGCTCTACGACGTCACTACCAAGACGTTGTTCTGCGGCGATTTGTTCACATGGAACGGGCCATACGTCGCCACGACGGATGACGACATCGTCGGGTCAGCGGTGCAAGCCGAAGACGAGATGCCCGGCTCGCTCTCGCTGCACCCGTCAAGTGCTGCGACGTGCCTTCGTTTGGCCGAGCTCGAGATCGCGACTCTTGCCCCGATGCATGCGCCGGCATTCACGGGCGACTGTCGGGCGGCGCTCATCGACCTCGCCGCCGACTTCGACCGCCGCATCGCGATGCTCTGACCGCGCGAACCACTATGCGGGCGTCGTTGAGCCGTCGTTGGTG
>JANOYI010000453.1:0-7698 GCA_031428795.1 Ilumatobacteraceae bacterium
ACCAATCAGCCACCGACGGAGGCATCAACCACAACTGATCACGATCACCCAAGAGAAAGTTCTGCGCCACACCCCAATCATCCCACCAACCGCGAAACGCGGGCAGGACAGTCAACATTCATGCGACAGCCACCATGGGCGAGCCAACGTGTCATTGTTGGCACATAAGCCCGCCCATGGGCGGCGGACTATGCCGCTTGTCGAAGGCTGATGATTGCGGCCACGTCAGCGATCGCCTCGTCGAGAGCTCCGTTGATGTCGATCTTTGTCACGCGCGCGACGACCCAGCCAACAGTGCCAGCCTTGCGGTCGCGGTGTGTGTCGCGATGACGCTCCGCCTCACCGGCATGCCATGAAGGATCGTCCACTTCGAGTCCGACCTTCCACTGTGGCCAACCGAAGTCGAGGTGAATCGTCGTACCTGAGGGGAGCTGAACAGGGCACTGCGAAACGGGGGCAGGCAGCCCCTTCTGTTTGATGACTTCGTCCACGCGATGCTCCAGATCCGATTGCAGTACCGCTCGCCACTTCGGACGTGAGGCGAGCACCTCTCCGAGCACGGTTGAGCCCGGGCGACGCGGGTGGCTCAGACGAAGGTACGTGTCGACCACGGTCTCCAATGTGCAGGTGCGCTCGTGCAGTATCTGCTCCAGCACGGACCTGGTGGCGCTGCGGCCGAGCATCTCTGCGCTGTCGAAGAGAGTGCGCGGCGGACTCGTCACGCGTATTCCATCTGGTCGCTGCACGATGTCGACCGGTTGGATGTTTCGGCATCGATGCACGATCACCCCGTCTGGTGCTGCTGTAGAGCGGTGCGGAATCAGGATGTGTGTGCGATCGTCATCCACCCGCCGCCAGTTCCACAGTCGTGAGCCGGTCGTGAAGGCGATTGTGGCATCTGGCGCTCGGTCACAGACGGCGACAAGCCTCGGCATCAGACCATCCGGCCACTGACGGCCTCGAAACACGCCTGGATAGACGGGAACGAGTGACCCCGCCGCCACCATTCTACGAATCGTGCGCAGGGAACAGCCGAGCCCGATGAGCTTGTCCGCTGTGATGATTCCGTGATGGTCGCCGAGCCAGTGGTCGACGGACGCTCGCCACGTGGTCATGACTTCCTCCCAGTGATGTGAGTTTCATCTCGGGGGAAGCCGAAGAGGTGAACATATCGGCCTCGACCTTCGAAGCGGCGCGGCGCCAACAACGGACCAAATTGGTTGGCACCGTCCGGCACCCATGGGTGCGCTGCTGTGCCACCTTCGGCACCGTTGCTCGCCCATGGGTAGCAGAGAGTGCCAAATGGGCGGAAGGTCGAGCTTGGATGGCACTGTTGACCGCCCTTGGGTGGGCGATGGTGCCGTGGCAGGGTTGAGTGGAGCCTGCCTGCTGGCGTCGGCCACCCCGCAAGGGCCTAGCAGGCGTCGATTAATGCAGTGAACAGCGACTGTTGTTGGGCGTCGGTGGCGGAGGTGTCTTCGGGGTGCCATTGGGTGGCGACCACCCAGGCGTCGCCCGCTGACTCGCACGCGTGGACGATGCCGTCCGCTGTCTGACCGACTACCACCAACCCATCAGCGACGCGATCAAGCGCTTGGTGGTGCACACAGTGGGCGGCGGTCACCGTCTCGCTGCCGATGGCCTTCGCCAACCGCGAACCGGCTTCGAGAGCGACCTCGTGATGCGCAAACCAGTGCGACTCGCCGCCAATGTCTTGTTGGAGCGTGCCGCCCATCGCAACGTTGAGCACCTGCATGCCGCGACAGATAGCGAGCATCGGAACCTCCAGCTCAAGCGCCGCAGCGACGACTGCCAGTTCGACCTCGTCGTGCTCGGGCACGATGCCGTACAGCTGCTCGGCCGACGGCTCTTGGCCGTACCGGCGCGGGTCCACGTCGCCACCGCCGTGCAGGACGACCGCATCGAACTGGCGCAGCAGGTCTGGGATGTCGTCGATGAGCGACGTGATTGGCGGCAGCATCAACGGCATGCCGCCGGCGCGCGCCACAGATTCGAAGTATCGACGCCCCGCGGCGAACGGCTCGCCTCGAACGCCCTTCGCCTCCGTCGCAAGCCGACCAACAATCAACACCAGCGGATTCACTCCGCCAGCATAAGAGTCCCGTTGGGTGTAAGTGGCGCCGACGAGCAGTCGACGAACGACTCAGCTGACAGCAGCAGCACGGGCGGCGGCGCGGCGAACCAGCTCGTCATAGATCGCCTGCTGTTGTGGCTTGCGTGATGCAGTGTCTTCCGGGTGCCATTGCGCGCCGACGATCCACGTCGCCGTCGGCAGCTCGACCGCTTCCAGCTGGCCATCCGTGGCCCAGCCGCACGCGGCCAGCGGCTCGGCGAGGCGATCGATGCCCTGGTGGTGCACCGAGTGGCAGTGCTCCAGATGCAAAGTTCCGCACGCCTCGGCGATCAACGAACCTTCCGTGAGGTCGACTGTGTGCTCGCGCATCCAATGATCACTGTTGCCGATGTCCTGCTGCAAGGTGCCGCCCAACGCGACATTCAGCACCTGCATGCCGCGGCACAGCGCCAGCATTGGAAGGTCGAGTTCGATGGCCGCGAGGCACACAGCGATGTCGAGCTCGTCGTGGATGTCGGTGATGCCGTACAGGTTCTCGTCCAGTGGCTCCTGGCCATAGCGTCGGGGATCAACGTCGCCACCGCCCGGCAACAAGACGCCGTCGAAGTGCTGCAGCACGGTGAGGGCATTCGCTGCCAACTCGTGGATCGGGGGCACCAGCACCGGCACCCCGCCGGCTCGCGCGACCGCGCGCGAGTACGGCTGGCTGCTGCTGTACGCATCGCGCTTGCCTTCGTCGGAGAAGGTCAACACCCGTGCGCAAAGGGCGATCAGTGGCGGTGGCTGGCTCATGAGCTATCAGTCTGGCCGACCAGCCCGTCTCGTCCGCTACTCTCGATCGACGTGTCATCGATGCTTACGCTCCGCAACCCCGCCACTGAAGACGTCATCCACGAGATGCCCCACGCAACTGTGGAGGACGTCGATGCCGCAGTCGCCCGCGCCAAGGCGGCGTCGCCAGCGTGGAAGGCGCTGTCGCCCGTCGACCGTACGCGTGTGATGCGTCGCTTCGCCGACACCGTCGGCGCGCACACCGACGAGCTGGCCGAGTTGGAAACCCGCAACATGGGCATGCCGTTGGGCAGCGCCAAGTGGTGCGCCAATGCCGTCGCCGACACGCTTCACTACTTCGCCGGTGGCATTGAAAAACACACAGGGTCCACGATTCCGGTCGCGGGTGGGGTGGACGTCACGTTCCACGAGCCGCTCGGCGTGGTTGGGCTGATCACGCCGTGGAACTTCCCGATGCTGATGGCCTCGTGGAAGATCGGCCCGGCTCTGGCAGCTGGCAACACCGCTGTGTTGAAGCCGGCGGAAATCACGCCTCTCACGTCGATGCGCCTTGCCGAACTTGCGTTGGAGGCTGGCATCCCGGAGGGCGTTTTCAATGTGGTGGTCGGCCCTGGCTCAAGCGTCGGCTGGCGGATGGTTCAGCATCCCGACGTGCGCAAGATCGGCTTCACTGGTTCTACCGATGTGGGCAAGCGTTTGATGGTGGGCTGCGCCGACCAGATGAAGCGGGTCACGCTCGAGTTGGGCGGCAAGAGCGCCAACATCATCTTCGCCGACGCCGACCTGGAAAAAGCTGCACAATCCGCGCCCGGTGCAGTGTTCGACAACTCTGGCCAGGACTGTTGCGCCCGCAGCCGTGTGCTGGTGCAGCGCAGCGTGTTCGACCGCTTTCTGGAGCTGTTCATCGAGGCGGCGAAGGGCTGGAAGGTTGGCGACCCGATGGCTGCAGACACCGCTATGGGCCCGCTTGTGACGGCGGGCCACCTTGCTGCTGTTCGTCAGTACAGCGAGGGTCTGGAGACGGTATTCACCGGCGACGCTCCCACCGGCCCCGGCTACTGGCATCCCGTGATGATTGCCACCCCGGAGTACGACGCCGTGGTGTGCCATGAGGAGATCTTCGGACCTGTCGCCGTCGTGATTCCGTTCGACGACGAGGCTGACGCGATCCGAATCTGCAACGACAGTATCTACGGCCTGTCGGGATCGGTGTGGACTCGCGACGGTGCCCGTGCCCTGCGCGTCGCCCGCGCGATGGAAGCCGGCGCGCTGAGCGTGAACTCCAACTCGTCAGTGCGCTACGCCACGCCATTCGGCGGCTTCAAGCAGAGCGGCATCGGTCGCGAGCACAGCATGCACGCGCTCGACCACTACACCGAGCTGAAGAACGTCTTCATCTCCACCGACTGAGCGTTGCTCGAGCGGTACCGTAGCGACCGTGCGTGCCTTGCTCATTGCCAATGCCAACGACGCAGATGCCGGTTTCGTGGGCGAGCGGTTTCGCTCGCACGGCTACGCGTTCGACGAGTGCCATCGCGAACACCCGGGTGACTGGCCGGCACTCGACGGTCACGAACTGGTCGTCATGCTCGGCAGCGAGTGGAGCGTCTACTGGCCAGAGGTCGCCGACAATGTCTCGGCTGAGGTGGCGGTGGTGCACGAGGCGGCGCGTCGCGGTGTGCCGATCTTCGGAATCTGCTTCGGTAACCAGGTCCTTGCCCACGCGTTGGGCGGCACCGTCGAACGTGCCCGTGAGCCGGAGATCGGCTGGATGAATGTCGTCAGCGACATCCCGCTGACCATTGCCGAGGGCCCCTGGATGCAGTGGCACTACGACGTGGTGACGGTGCCCGGCCGTGCCACCGAACTTGCTCGCAGCGCGGTGGGCCCGCAGGCCTGGCGGTTGGGCAGAATGTTCAGCACCCAGTTCCACCCTGAGGCCAACGAAGCCATGCTGCGCAGATGGACGACGGGTTTCGGCGCCGACGAACTGGTGCGTATCGGCTCGAGCGCGGACGAGTTGATGGCCACGACGCAGGCCTCCGTGAAGGAGAGCCGGGAGAACTCGGATCGCATCGTCGATTGGTTCTGCGAGACCATCGTCCCGAGTGAATTCCATGACGTGCTAAACACACATTAACTCGAGGGCCGCGAGTGGGGGCATTGGTGGCTCATCGAGTCCCATAAGTCCTACACAGGAGGGTTTCCATGGCAGACACCGTGGACGCAGACCGCGATCACTTGCACGAAATGGGCTATGCCCAAGAACTGCATCGCGGTATGTCGACGTTCAGCAACTTTGCAATCAGCTTCTCGATCATCTCGATCCTTGCCGGTGGCATGACGGCCTTCTGGCTCGGCATGGTCACCAGCGGTCCGCGAGTGATCATGCTCGGCTGGATCGTCGTTGGCTTCTTTGCTCTGTTGGTCGGAATGGCGATGGGTGAGATCTGCTCCGCCTATCCAACTGCCGGTGGTCTCTACTACTGGTCAGCGAAACTTGCAAAGAAGAACCAGGCCCGATGGGCCTGGTTCACTGGCTACTTCAACCTCATCGGCCAAATCGGTGTGATTGCCAGCGTGGATTACGCGCTGGCGGTTTTCATTTCCTACTTCATACGAATGTTTGACGACAGTTTCCGACTCACCGTCGGATCAGTGTTCGTCATCTTCCTCGTCGTGCTCGTGGTGCACGGGCTGCTCAACACATTCAGCATCGATCTCGTGAAGATCATGGGCTCGATCAGCGTCTGGTGGCACGTCGTTGGTGTGGTCATCATCGCTGGTGTGTTGTTTATCTCCCCGAGCAACTCGCGAGGCATCGGCGGAGCGTTCGATTCGGCTCCTCCGGGGCTGACTGGTTGGACGGGTGGCGTGTTCGTCACCGTCTACTTGTTCGCGCTGGGTCTGTTGCTGGCGCAGTACACCATCACCGGCTTTGATGCCTCGGCCCACGTCAGCGAGGAGACCATCGGGGCGCGGACGGAAGCACCGAAAGCAATCGTCCGGTCGATCTATATCTCGGCGATCGCGGGTCTAGTTCTCAACCTTTCGATGATTGCTGCTCTGCCGAAGAGGGGCGCGACCCGTGCCGACGGCGTCACCGACGCGTACACGTTCATTGCGTTCGGCGACGCGAAAGATCCGTTCCTTGTCAACGCTGCACCGCGGCTGATCTCCGAGGCCCTTGGCACCGGCGGCGCCAAGCTGCTGATCTTCATCGCGATCGTGGGACAGTTTTTCTGCGGCCTCGCGTCGGTCACGGCGAATAGCCGCATGATCTACGCATTCAGTCGTGACGGTGCGCTCCCGGGCTCGAAGCATTGGCACAAGATCAACAAGAAGACTCGCACGCCAACCAACTCAGTGTGGCTCGGTGTCGCCTTGTCAGCCCTCGTTGGTGCCACCTCGTTGTACGTGCGTGGTAGCGGTCCCGGGCGTTATTCCACGGCCTTCTTCGCAATGACCGGAATCTGCGTGATCGGGCTCTACATCGCCTATGCGATTCCGATCTACCTACGCCTGACCAATCCGGACTTCCAAACCGGTCCGTGGAACCTCAAGGGCCACCACAAGATTGTTGGTTGGACTGCGATCGTCTGGATTGCGTTCATATCGATCCTGTTCATCGCTCCGCTGTTCTGGCCGTTCTGGCCGATCTGGGGCGAGAAGAACGACATCTATGGCGACGGTTCGTTCTTCCGCCAGAACAACTTCAACTTCACCGGACCACTGATTCTGTCGGCGGCCCTCTTCGTGATGCTCTACTGGAGGTTCGGCGGCAAGAAGTGGTTCAAGGGCCCCAAGGTGCAGGGCACCAAGGAAGAGTTGCTGGCAATCGAACGCGAGCTCGACGCAGTCGAGCACGGCAAAGCGATCTAACCCCGAACTCCATCAGCGTTTGTGCACTTTCGTTCGCCGCTCGAACGTGCACAAACGCAGGGGTTGCTAGGCGGGTGACGCGGCGTCGGTGAGCCATTGCTCGAACTGCGGTCGGGCGGCCAGCCGTTCGCAATTACTCAACCGCTCGTTGGCGTAGGCCACGAAGTCGGTGTCGAGGGTGCTGATCGCTTGCTGCACGACGGCCCACATTCCCTCGCGGAACTCACTCATCACTTTCATCAACTGCATGCGCGCCATGCGCGACGCGGTGACGTCGCCGAAATACAACCTCAGCAACTCCTCGTCGCCTGCCGTGTCGAGGCCGCAGTTCACGCTGAGATTGCCCAGATCGAAGAATCGATCGTTCATGCCGGCGTACTCAAAATCCAGCAGCCACACACGATCTCCGGAGTCCTCGAACAGTACGTTCCCAGGCAGTAGATCGTTGTGGCACGGCACAGTCGGCAGGGGGGCGGCAGCGAATGCTTGCTCGATTCGCCGGCTCTGCTGGTGCAGCCGACCGTACGACACGGGTGGCACCACGCCGTACGAGGAAGCGTCGCGCGCGTGCCACTCGACCACCCGGTGAATCGGGAAGGCCCCCCGCAGTGGGCCGCTGCGGTGGAACGTCTGAAGGAGACGAACGACGTCAGGGAGTCGATGGGTGAAGGGTGTCGGCTCGAGATGGCGACCTGGGACCAGCACTGTGATCAGCGTGCCGATGCTCGGGAGCTTGCCCAGAACAGCTGGTGCGATCCCCAGCTCGGCGGCTCGCAGCGCAGCCTCTGCCTCGTTCGCGCGGTCGATGCCGAGCAGCTCGGTGCGTTCCCCGGGAACTCGCACCACAGCCGACACGCCATCGATGACCGCTACGTAGTTGGTGTTGGTGATGCCGCCGTGTAGGTGTGTCAGCTCGATCTGGCGGTCCT
>JANOYI010000454.1:0-15455 GCA_031428795.1 Ilumatobacteraceae bacterium
GAGGTGCAACAAGCAGTGCTGGATCGTGAGCTGCAGCTTTTCGCAGTCAACGCTGCAGCGGTCGCACGCGACGCCGGCCTCGGCGGACGAATCAACACCGTCATGCAGGCGTGTTTTTTTGGGCTGGCCGGCGTGCTGCCCACCGAGGAGGCGTTGCACGCACTGAAGGATGCCATCGAGCACAGCTATGGCGCTCGGGGAGCGGCGGTGGTGGAACGCAACATCGCGGCCGTGGACCGGTCTCTCGAGAACCTTCACCGGGTGCCCGTCGGCACGACGGTGACGGCAGCCGTGCACCGTCGCCCGCCGGTGAGCCCGGACGCACCCGACTTCGTGCAGCGGGTCACTGCCCGCATGCTTGCAGGGGAGGGCGACCTGTTGCCTGTCAGCGCGCTTCCGCCCGACGGCGCCTTCGTCACCGGCACTGCGCAGTACGAGAAGCGCACAATCGCCACGGAGATTCCCATCTGGGAAGCCGACCTGTGCATCGACTGTGGCAAGTGCGCCATCGTGTGTCCTCATGCTGCGATCCGGATGAAGGTCTACGAACCATCTGCCCTCGAAGGGCTGGGCGACGTCCTGAAGTCAAAGACGTTCCGCAGCCGCGACGTTCCTGGCATGCACCTCACGATCCAGGTTGCGCCCGACGACTGCACCGGTTGTGGCGTGTGCGTGCAGGCCTGCCCCGCGCACGACAAGAGCGAGGTGAAGCGCAAGAGCATCAACATGCGCCCGATCGGCGAGCACCTCGACCAGGAACGCACAGCATGGGACGCGTTCCTGGGCATCGAGGAAGCGGACCCCGCCCAGTGGGACCCAGCGTCGGTGAAGACCAGTCAGCTGCGTCAGCCGCTGTTCGAGTTCTCGGGAGCCTGTGCGGGCTGCGGCGAGACGCCGTACCTGAAGCTGCTCACACAGCTGTTCGGCGATCATCTGATGATCGCAAACGCAACTGGCTGCAGCAGCATCTTTGGCGGCAACCTGCCCACCACGCCGTACTCCGTCAATAGTGAAGGTCGCGGGCCGGCGTGGGCGAACAGCCTGTTCGAGGACAACGCAGAGTTCGGGCTTGGCATTCGGCTGGGCTTCGAGGCGCAACGACGCACAGCGATTGTTCTGGTGGACCGACTGCGCCAAAACCTGGATGGGGAACTCGGCGCAGATGCTGTCGACGCAGTACTCGCCGGTGTGGACGATGACGGCGAGTTGGGCATCCGTGCGCAGCGTGAGCGGGTTGGGGCTCTGAAGGCGGCACTGCGCGGCGGCGACGCCGACACTGTCGCGCTACGCGAGTTGGCGGACACACTGGTGCGCAAGAGCACTTGGATCGTCGGCGGCGACGGGTGGGCCTATGACATCGGAGCGGGCGGGCTGGACCATGTGCTGGGTAGCGGACGCAATGTCAACATCCTCGTGCTCGACACGGAGGTGTACTCCAACACCGGTGGGCAGGCATCCAAGGCCACCCCGCGTGGTGCCGTTGCGAAGTTCGCTGCCGGCGGCAAAGGCCGAATGAAGAAGGATCTCGGCCTGGAGGCGATGAGCTACGGGGATGTGTACGTGGCTCGCATCGCTCTCGGGTCCAGTGACATCCAGACCGTCAAGGCGCTGTTGGAAGCAGATGCCTGGCCCGGCGTCTCGTTGGTGATCGCGTACAGCACCTGTATCGCCCACGGCTTCGACATGAGCCAGTCGATGACGCAACAGAAGCTGGCCGTGCAGAGCGGCCACTGGCCGCTGTACCGGTACCGCCCTGGGTCTGACACCGACACCGACACCCAGCCATTCCAGCTGGATAGCGCTGACCCTTCGGTCCCATACAGCGACTTCGCCCGCAGCGAGGCTCGCTTCTCGATGCTCGCGCGCTCGAACCCGGAGCGTTCTCGCGAACTCGTCGCCTTGGCGCAGCAGGACGTGGATAACCGATGGCAGTACTACCGCGCGCTGGCCGACGTGCACCGAACCGCTCCCGGCCACGCCGATGACGCAACGATTGCAGAAGAGGACGACGAGTGATGACTGACCTGACCACCACCTATCTCGGTCTTCGGCTGCGTAGCCCGCTCGTTGCGTCGGCAGGGCCGCATACCGGCAACCCGACGATGTGGCAGCGGCTGGAGGACGCCGGTGCTGGGGCAATCGTGCTGCCGTCGCTGTTCGAGGAGGAGATCGAGCACGATGCGTTCACTCGTGAGCAGGCGTACGACTTCACATCCGACCAATTTGGTGAAGCGCAGAGCTTCATGCCGGCGCTCGACCTGCCCGATGTCGGCCCCAGCCGCTCGCTCACATTGGTCGAGGAGGCCCGCGAAAGACTGAGCATCCCGGTCATCGCCAGTCTCAACGGCACCAGCCCGGGCGGGTGGGTGCGCTACGCCAAGCACCTCGCCGAAGCAGGCGCTCATGCCATCGAGCTCAACCTGTACGACAGTGTCGTCGATCCGGGAACCAGCGCCGCCGATGCCGAACGTCGATATGCGGAGTTGGTCGAGGAGGTGAAGGCTGAAATCTCCATTCCTCTCGCGGTGAAGCTGAGCCCGTGGTTTACAGCGCTGGGCAACTTCGCAGATCGCCTGCAGACTGCAGGCGCCGACGGACTGGTGCTTTTCAACCGGCTCTATCAGCCCGACATCGATCTCGACACGCTGGAAGTCGTGCCGCGGCTGTCACTGAGCACGTCGGCGGAGGTCCGACTGCCGCTGCATTGGATTGCCAATCTGTTCGGCACTGTGCGCTGTTCACTGGCGGCGTCGTCCGGTGTGCACAACGGTGCTGATGCACTGAAGTTGCTGTTGGCCGGCGCGGACGTGGTGATGAGCACCAGCGCGCTGCTGCAGTACGGTCCCGAGCACCTGCGAGTCATGGAGCGCTCCATACGCGACTGGATGACCGAGCGCGACTATGACAGCGTCGCGCAGCTGCGGGGCAGCGTCAGCCGCGGCAACGTACCCGACCCGCAGATCTACGAGCGGGCGAACTATTACCAAGTCATCCATAGCTGGCGTCCCACAGGCCATCGGTAGGCTCGATTCGTGCGACACAGCGAGGGTCATTACGGGCATCGAGTCGGTTGGTTGCGGGCGAGTGTGCTGGGTGCCAACGACGGCATCATCTCCACCGCTGCGCTGCTGCTTGGTGT
Organism: Ilumatobacteraceae bacterium; assembly: GCA_031428795.1. GTDB lineage: Bacteria > Actinomycetota > Acidimicrobiia > Acidimicrobiales > Ilumatobacteraceae > UBA668. The sequence goes on from JANOYI010000454.1 coordinate 3,140, forward strand.
GGCGGCGGCCGACTCGTCGCGCAACGCAATCCTGACTGCAGGCATGGCTGGTCTCGTCGCCGGTGCGGTGTCGATGGCGCTCGGCGAGTACGTCTCGGTCTCCTCGCAGCGCGATAGCGAGCGCAGCGATATCGAGAAGGAGACGTGGGAGCTGGCCAACCAGGCCGATCACGAGCTGGAAGAGCTGACGGCCATCTACCAAGCCAAAGGCCTCGAGCATGCGTTGGCCCAGGAAGTGGCGACTCAACTCACCGATCACGATGCACTGGCGGCGCACTTACGCGAGGAGTTGGGCATCTCGGCCGATCAATTGGCCAAGCCGGTGCAGGCAGCGTGGAGTTCGGCATTGGCATTCAGCATTGGCGGGGCGCTTCCCCTCATTGCGGCAGCAGCCGCAAGCGCGTCGCTGCGGATGGCGATGGTCATTGGTGTCGCGTTGCTCGCGCTGATTGGCCTTGGGTACGTCGGAGCGAAAGCGGGTGGCGCGCGTCCGGGCCGATCAATCATGCGAGTCGTTGTTGGCGGCGCGGTTGCGATGGGCGCGACGATGGCTGTCGGCTGGGCTATCGGCGCTGCCACGGCATAACGTCCGCCGGATGGATGTCACCACCGCAGTTCAGGTCCGCTCGTCTATCCGTTCGTTCCTGCCGACAGCGGTCAGCAATGAATCGCTGCGGTCGCTGCTCGAGGTTGCGTCCCGTGCCGCAAGCGGCGGCAACGTGCAGCCCTGGCGGGTGTATGCGGTGAACGGTGAGTCGATGACTCGGCTGCGCGAGTACCTGGTTGACCAGCCACCGATTGAGGCTCCCGAGTACGACATCTATCCCGCCAAACTCACCGAGCCGTACCGCACGAATCGGTTCGCGATCGGTGAGCAGATGTACGCCACGCTGGGTATCGAACGTGAGGACAAGGCGGGGCGCCTACGCCAGTTCGCCCACAACGGCGACTTCTTCGGCGCACCGGCGGCACTGTTCTGCTTCGTGGACCGCCAAATGGGCCCGCCGCAGTGGTCAGATCTGGGGATGTTCCTACAGACATTCATGCTGCTTGCTGTCGAGGCGGGCTTGGCCACGTGCGCCCAGGAGTACTGGTCCGTCCGGCACGGCGCCATCACCTCGTTCTTGGGTGCCCCCGTGGAGGAAATGCTGTTCTGCGGAATGGCCATTGGTTACGCCGACGCAGCGGCACCGATCAACGCGTTGCGTTCAGAACGGATGCCAGTTGATGAGTGGGCGCAGTTCGTCTGACCAACCGCTCTCGTCCATTTGCCGGTACAGGCGTACCGCGAATAGATCGACTGCGCTAGTTTTGCCGTCATGAGTGACCTCGAGGATCTTGCGGCTGATGCGATCGTGATCGGAGCGGGAGTCATCGGCTCAGCGGTCGCAATGGAGTTGGCTCGCGGCGGCCGATCGGTCATCGTGGTCGACAAGGGCCCGGCCGCTGGTGCCGGTTCCACCAGTTCGTCGTCGTCGATCATTCGCTTCAGCTACTCGACCACAGACGCGGTGCTGACCGCATGGGAAGCGGCCGCGATGTGGCTGGATTGGGAGGGCCACCTCGGTTGCGTCGACCCTGATGGAATGGCTCGCTTTGTGAAAACCGGCATGTGCATTTTCCATACGCCGGGCGACAGCACCGTGCGCATTCAGCGTCTTTGGGACGAGCTCAACATCGCGTACAGAGTCCTCGACAATGAGCAGTTGCAGCAACTGCTTCCGGGGATGGACCTTGGCTCGTACTTTCCGCCGAAGCGAATTGACGACCCGGCCTTTGCCGACGACGCAAGCGGCCCGCTGACAGCAATTCTTGAAGCCGAGAGCGGGTTCATGGACGACCCGATGCTGTGCGCCAAGAACCTCGCGTTTGCCGCCCGCCGGCACGGCGCCGACTTCCGCTTCAATCAACAGGTCGTCAGCATCGATCAGGCGGATGGCCGCGTCAGCGGGGTCACCCTCGCCACTGGGCAACGGATTTCAGCCCCGGTCGTCGTCAACGTCGGCGGCCCACATTCGGGCATCATCAATCAGATGGCTGGCGTAGTGGAAGGCATGCGCATCGTCCATCGTCCGCTGCGGCAGGAAGTGTTCACCGTCGAGCCGCCGGACGGGCTGCGCCTGGAGGACGGCATGCCGGCCGTCGCCGACCTCGACGTCGGTCACTACCTGCGCCCCCAGCTCGGTGGCACCTGGTTGGTTGGGGGCACCGAGCCAGAGTGCGATGAACTGCACTGGATTGACGACCCCGACCACTACGACGAATACCCCACTGTCGAACAGTTCGAAGTGTCGATGATGCGCATTGCGCGGCGAGTTCCCGAGTTCGGCGTGCCCCACCGCCCGGTTGGCCTGGCAGCGTTGTACGACGTATCGGAGGACTGGGTGCCGTTGTACGACAAGAGCGATCTGCCCGGCTTCTTCATGGCCTGCGGTACCAGCGGCAACCAGTTCAAGAATGCGCCCCTCGCTGGGCAGTTCTTGCGGGCCATCATCGATGCGGAGGCGGCGGGCATCGACCACGACGAGACACCGGTGCAATTCGTCGGCGCTCGCACCGGCCGCACCATCAACCTCGGTGCGTTCTCGCGACGTCGTGAAAAGTCGGAGACCTCCGGCACTGTTATGGGCTGAGGGGTCATGTCGATGAAAGTCGTACGTGCCGCTGACCAACCACGGATTCGGTGGCGCAACGATGGCGGTTGGACGCGCGAGGTGGTGGCACCAGGTGCGTTGCCGGCGACACGATGATCGACGAAAACGGTCTGGGCGTTCGGCTGAGCGGTGACGGAGAAGCGATTGTGGTTGTGCTCGAGTCACTCGTGGACGCGATTCGAGTCGACTGAACTACGATTCAGGAAATGGCAACGATTGCTTCGCTCCGTCATGACGACGCCTCGCTGGAGGTCACCTGGGCCGACGGTGTCGTCACTCGCTACCCATGGTTGTGGCTTCGCGATCACGCTCACGACGACGAGACGATGCATCCGGTCACGCAGCAACGCCAACTGTTCACCGCTCGCGTGCCCTCTGCGCTCCGTGGCCTGAACAGCGAGGTTGTCGACGGCGAGCTGCGCGTGACCTGGGACATGTTGGAGCCGACCTCAGTGCTGCCAGTCAGCTTCCTCGCTGCCTACCGCCATCCTCGAACCGCACGAACCGCTGTCGACGTGCCGGTCACGCTGTGGAGTGCTGCCTCGCTCACCACCCCAACCGTGCCGTATGACCTGGTCATGAACACCGACGCCGGTCTCGCACAGTGGCTCACCAACACGCTGCAATACGGCTTTTGTCTGGTGATGGACACCCCGGCGACCGCTGCCGCCAGCGAGGCCCTCATCAGGCGGGCCGGGTACATCCGCGAAACCATCTTCGGTGGCTTCTGGGAATTTCAGGCTGACATGTCGAGGGCCGACACCGCGTACACCACGCTCGAACTGCGCGGGCACACCGACGGTACGTACAGCAACGATGCCCCGGGCAGCCAGTTGCTGCACTGCCTCGAGTTCGTGGGAACAGGTGGCGAGAGCACCATCGTCGACGCCTTTGCAATCGCCCGCCGAATGGAGGCCGAGCACTCCGACCTGTTCGAGGTGCTGTCATCGGTGGTCGTGCCCGGTCAGTACATCGGCGACGGCGCACATCTGATGGCGGCGCGGCCCGTGTTCCGGCACGACCACACCGGTCGCCTCGTGCAGGTGTCGTTCAACAACTACGACCGTGCTCCCTTCCTGCTGGAAGAGGCCGACATGATCGCCTTCTACGACGCGATTCGGGTCTTCGAGGAGTTGGCCAATGACCCGGCGATGCAGTGGCGTCATGTGCTGCAGCCCGGCGAGGCGCTGTTGTTCGACAACTGGCGCGTCCTGCACGGTCGTGCGGCGTACACCGGCCTGCGCCGGATGTGCGGTGGCTACCTCAATCGCGAAGACATCGAAAGCCGCCTTCGCCAACTCCTCTAAAGCTTGGCGCGCGCCCAGCCGACTGAAAGGTCGGCTCGCCGGGGCGGGTCGGCGCCCGGTCGTTGGCAGGTGATGCCAGCGACCTCCTGCGCTGCCGCGGTTGCATGCACAGCGAGCGTCGGGTCTGAGAGTTCGCTACGCCCGAGCCCTGCGTCGAGCCACCAGGTCAGGAAACCCCCGCCGAAGGAGTCGCCCGCGCCGATGGTGTCAGCAACGACGACCGCTCGAGTCGGAACCAGCTCCTCGTGGTCGGCCGTGATGACCCAGGTTCCGTCGGCGCCCCAGGTGACAAGTATCAGTGACACGCCGCGACGCAACAGCGATCGTGCGTAGTCCAGCGGATCGACGCCGGGGGCGAGATACTCGGCGTCGTCATTGCTCACCTTGACGACGTCGGCGCGTTCGTAGGCCTCATCGACGCGGCGAACGTAGGCGTCACGGTGAGCGATCACGCCGGCGCGACAGTTCGGGTCGACCATCACCAGCGTGTCTGCAGGCAGGGTGTGGAGGTAGCCCAACAGCGTTGACGCCATCGGTTCGAGGACCAGCCCGAGCGTGCCGAGGTGCACCGCAGTCGGCGCCACGACTGTTGCCGGGAGAACTTCAAGCGACGGTGCCGAAGTGCCCTCAAGGTAGAAGCGGTATGTGGCCGCGCCATGGTCATTCAGCTCCGCCGCGGCCAGCGTGGTCGGCCGGTCGGTGCGGGCGGTCGCGTCGATGCTCACGCCATCCTCGGCGAGCTGTGCCAGAAGCTGACAACCGAAGCGGTCGTTGGAGATTGCACCGAGAAACGACACAGCGCCTCCGAGCCGTCCGATGGTGCGAGCAACGTTGTACGGTCCGCCGCCCAACTTGGCGACCACCGAGCCATCGGTATCAATGACGAGGTCGACCAGCGCCTCACCTGCCACAACGATCATGGGCGCGGAACCTATCGCCTCGACAGATGCTGCAGGACAGATGCCCCAGGGCAGGTTCTTGGCGTAGCCGCCCGCCGCCGTACGCTTGGACGATGAGCCTCGAGGAACTGATCGCCCGCTTCGACGTCTGCGATCCCTCATTCATCGCCGATCCGTACCCGGTGTTGAACGCCCTTCGCGAAGCCACCCCGATCTACTGGAGCGAGGTCGCAGGTCATTGGGTGATCACGCGCTTCAGCGATGTGCAAGAGACACTTCGCGACCGGCGGCTTGGTCGCAGCTACACCCATTTGTACTCACATGCAGCGCTAGGCCGGGCCGAACCCGACGCGCGATGGGCGGCATTTCAGCAGCATGAGCAATGGTCACTGTTGTGCCTGGAACCGCCCGACCACACACGCATCCGTCGTCTCGTCGCCAAGGTGTTCACGCCAAAATCGGTCACCGCGATTCGGCCCACGGTTCAGACCTTCGCCGACGAGCTGCTCGACACGTGCCGGGAGCGCGGCCAGTTCGAGCTACTGCGCGACTACGCCCAGCCGTACTCCGTCGCGGTCATCTGCTCGATGCTTGGTGTTCCGCGAGCAGACACCCAGCTGTTGCTCGACTGGAGCCACGCCATTGTGAAGATGTACGAGCTGAGCACCACCGATGAGGTCCGCGCAGCTGCCAACACGGCCGCCGCGGAGTACATCGACTACACGCGAGCGCTGATCGCCGAGAAGCGTCGCAATCCGGACGGCTTGCTGGTGTCTGAGTTGGTGCGGGTAGAGGACGAGGGCGACACGCTCACCGAAGGCGAGATCGTCTCCACGACGATGGTGCTGGTCGAAGCCGGTCATGAGGCGACGGTCAACACGCTCGGCAACGGACTACGAGCGATCCTTCGGCACCCGGGGGAGTGGGATCGGGTGGTGTCGGGTGAGGTCGCCGCTCGCACGGCGGTCGAGGAGATGTTGCGCTGGGACCCTCCGCTGCACCTGTTCGAGCGGTGGGTGCTGGAGGAAGGCGTGGAGATTGCTGGCCAGCCGATAGAGGTCGGCCAGGAAGTCGCGATGCTGTTCGGCGCTGCGCAACGCGACCCGCGACGATTCGACAACCCGGATCGGTTCGACATCGGTCGCGGCGATATGGCACACATTGGCTTCGGCGGCGGCATCCACTTTTGCGTTGGTGCCCCGTTGGCACGGCTAGAGATCGAGATCTCGGTCGCCGGCCTCGCCGCCAGGTTCCCATCGCTTCAACTCGCCACCGAGCCGACCTACGAACCCAACTTCGTCATCCGCGGCCTCACCGCCCTCAACCTCAGCGCGTAAGCCGCTGTCTGGTCAGTCTGATTCCACGCTGAGCGTGGAGTCGCGCTGACCAGTCCGGTCAACCCAGTGTCTGCTCGACGCGTCGGAGGACTTCAACCACGTCGTCGTGCGTCGTTTGGAAACTGGTCACGAAACGGATGACGCCGTTGCCCATCCCGCAGCCGTCGGTTCTCCGACTCTTGCGAACAGCATGTTCGCGGTCGGGGGCGACAGCAGTTCCACACCGAGACCAGTCAGGCCCGCGCTCAATGCGGACATGGCTTCGTTGGACTGCGCTGCGAGCCGTAACCACAGGTCGTCGGTCAGGTACGCAACAAGCGCGTCGGTGTTGACAGCGACGGTGCCACACAGGGCAGACTGCACCCGATGCCCAGCCGCCGCCGCCCAAAGTCGTCCACGAACTCGCCCGCGTCGTCGCGCTCAACCTCGGCGACCTCCACGCCGGCACCGGCTGGCGCGGGGGTGCAGACCGACATCGAGCGCTTCGCCGCCGCCCTGAAAGACTCCGAAAAGGCTGATCGCGCCGAGAAGGCCCGTCGCGAGCAAGCGCGCTCCGATGCTGCACTGCGCGCTGACCAGGCCGCGGCCAAGGCTGTGGCGCTGACCACTGCCCATCGTGAACTCGAGCGAGCGGTGGAATCCGTCCGGACTGCACAGCAGATCGGCCGCGGCCGGGCTGATGCCGACCAGGCATGGAAGGTCGCCAAGGCGCTGGTCATCGAATTGGAAACCGGCACCCCGCCGTCGTGGGCGCCCCAACTGCCAGACCCCCCAGACCCCCCAGACGCCGACGAGTCCAGCGAGTCAGTCGATGCCAACGGCGAGAGCGATGACGGCGCGTCCGAGGAGCCCGCAGCCTCCGAGTGAAGCTTCGACCCCGGACGGCGAAACCCGCCATAGACTTAGTGCTAAATTAATCTGGAGGCGCCAATGGCCCGCTATGTCACAACTGTTCGAACCACGAAGACCCCCGCCGAGGTGTTTGCCTACATGGCAGACCTCCGTAACTTCGCGGACTGGGACCCGGGTGTGAAGAAGGTTGTTCAGGCCAAGGGTGATGCTGGCGGCGCAGATGCGGAATTTGACGTGACGGTCTCGGGGACCACGCTGCGCTACGTCACGGAGACGTACGAACCGAACAGCGACCTGCTGGTCGTTGCAAAGAGCTCCATGTTGAAGTCGACGGACCGAATCACGGTGGTTGCTGACGGCGCCACGACGTTGGTCACCTACGACGCCCTGCTGGAGCTCAACGGGGTGCTGCGTTTCGCTGACCCCCTGCTGGGTCTGGCCTTTAGGCGCATCGGCGACCGTGCTGCGGCTGGTTTGCGACGGGTGCTGACTGGCGAGGACGTGCCCTCATGACCGCGTCGGAGAGCTCCAGCTCTGAGAGCACTCTGCAGCGGGTTGTCGACTCGGTGCTCGAGGCGCCGGTGTTCACCAGCTTCACCAGGCTCGGCTACGACGCCAGATCGCGTCTTGCGGATTGGAAGCCCATCGGCGACTACGACGCCACCGGTCGCGTCGTGCTGGTCACCGGCGCCACCTCCGGTCTTGGTCTCGTCACTGCGGAGCAGTTGGCAGCGGCGGGTGCGACCGTTGTGCTGTTGGGCCGCGACCAGGCCAAGACGAACCGGGTTCGCGACGACATCGCGACGCGCGCAGGCAGCGAACTGGTCTCGACGGTCGTCGCCGACATGGGTGACCTTGCCGCTGTTCGCCGCGTCGCCGCAGAGTTGAACGACTCTCTTGAGCGACTCGATGTGTTGATTCACAACGCAGGCGCACTGAGCGCAACCCGGCAAGAGTCGCCCGAGGGCACGGAACTCACTGTTGCCAGTCAAGTCGTCGGCCCATTTCTTCTCACGACGTTGTTGCTGCCGATGCTGCAACGCTCGGCACCGGCGCGAGTGCTCACGATGTCGTCAGGCGGTATGTACGCCAGCCCGCTGCGCGTCAAGGACGTGCAGATGGGCCATGACTACAAGGGCAGCGAGCAGTACGCCCGCGCCAAGCGAGCGCAGGTCACGCTCAACGAGATGTGGGCGGAGAAGTTCCCGACGCGCGATGTCGTGTTTCACGCGATGCACCCCGGGTGGGCCGACACGCCCGGCGTTCGCGATTCGCTGCCGACGTTCCGCAAGATCGTTGGTCCGCTCCTGCGTTCACCGCAGCAGGGCGCCGACACGATGGTGTGGTTGGCGCTCGACGACGGCGAGCCGCTGGGCACCACCGGCAGGTTCTGGCTGGACCGACATCAGCGGTCAATCCACAAGCTGCCGAATACGCGGTCCAGCGACACGCCGGAACGCCGCCAGCAGCTGTGGGAGTGGGTCGAAGGCGCAGCTCAGTAAGGTGCCACCCATGGGTCGGCGCAGCGTATGAACTGGGCCGACTTTGCCTTGGTGGTTGTCACCTCAGCGATTGGCGCTGTTGGTGGGCTAGGCGGCGCTGTGCTGCTGGTGCCGCTGCTCGTTCTCACCGGTACGCCTGCGCATGCGGCCGCTCCACTGGGCTTGGTTTCGGTGGCGGCGGGTTCCACTGCTGCCGGTGCTCGCCAGTTGCAGGGTGGCGTCGTCAACCACCGCCTCGGTATCGCGACCGAACTCTTTGCCAGCACGGGCGCCATCGTTGGCGCGCTGGCGAGCGGCCTCGCGAGCGACAGGTTTCTGAAGTTGGTGCTCGCTGCCGTTGCATTGGCGGCCGGCATCTTGGGCGGCCGGCGAAAAGGGATTCGCAACCTTCCGCAGCCTGGACTGTCGGCTGCCCATGTTGGTGAGCACGTCGGCTCGCTGTCTGGCGTGTATCAGCTCGACGACGGCTTCGTGCCCTACCGGGCCACGCACTTCGGACTCGGGGCTGCACTCTTTGGGGTTTCAGGCTTGATCGCCGGCCTGGCGGGCGCGAGCGGAGGCTTTATCAAGACGCCCGCCACCAGCGAGGTGATGCACGTGCCAGTGCGCGTCGCTGCGGCGACGACCACATTCACCATCGGCATCACGTCGGCCGCCGGGCTGATTGTGTTCGCCTTCCAGGGCAGACTCGATCTGCGAGCGTGTGCGACCGTCTGCGCAGGGGCAATCATCGGTGGCAATGCTGGTGCTTCGCTGCAATCGCGCCTGTCGCCGCCGCAGGTTCGGAAGTTCCTGAGTGTGGCGCTCGTCATCATCGCGGTCGTGTTGGCGGTTCGGGCATGAGCGGTACCGAACGACAGCTCGACACGCCCGTACCTGGAACTGAGCGAGCGATGCGGGTCGCGGCCATTGTTGCGTTCGCGTTGGCCGCGATTGGCGCACTGCTGCCGGGCGACGCAGGGCGAATGGCAGCGGGCGCCGTGGTGGCGTTCATTGTCGCGGTGCCGTTGCTGCGGGTGCTCAGCCTTGGTGTGCACTGGCTACGAACGGGTGATCGTCGGTTTGCCGGTATGGCGTGTGGGTTGCTGCTGATCGTTGCTGTCGGGTCGGTCATCGCCGCGCTCTGACTGGGCAGTTTGCGAAATTTTCCGCCAGAAGTCGCTGAGTGTGTGAACACGAAGCGCGCGATATGCTGTCCTCTTCAAGGGTTCCCGCTTTGGCGGATCCACGTCGAAGGTGAGGGCCCAAATGGCCACAGGTACTGTTAAGTTTTTCAACGCTGAAAAGGGTTACGGCTTCATTTCCCGCGAGCAGGGCGAAGACGTGTTCGTGCACTTCTCCCAGATCCAAGGCGAGGGCTACAAGTCCCTCGTTGAGGGTCAGAGCGTCGAGTTCGACGTTGCCCCCGGTCGCAAGGGTGAAGAAGCACAGAACGTCCGCCCGCTCTGAGCAGCAACGGTCGTGCCAAGCGCGACCGCGAGCGCGCCAAGCAGGAAAAGGCGGCGATCAAGAAGGATCGCAAGCAGGCCGAAGCGTCTGCTGGGCCATCACCTGAGGAAGCAGAGGCGGCTTTGGCCCCGAAGCGTCCGCAGGACGATGTGCTCTCCGATCTCGCTGTGTTGCACCAGAGTTTCGACGACGAATCGATTTCCTTTGAGGATTTCGAAGCGGCGAAAGGCCTGTTGCTCGCACAACTCGCTGTCGAGTAACTGAAAACGCAATCTGTCGCCAGCCGGCGCACCGAGTAGTCGGGGCGTCGGCTGGTGCCTTTTTCAGATACGTGCCGTTTTCAGACATGTGCCGTCTTCAGATACGCGCCGTCTTCAGACATGTGCCGTTTGCGGCTCACGTCAAAGTGGAGTGGGTGCCGCCGCGGGCGGGTTGGTAGTGCAGCCGACCCAGGCCGTACTTGACCATCGGCCCCATGCACATCGCGAACACCAGCGTGCCAGGTCCGAGCGCGCCACCGATGAGTGCCCCGACCACCAGCGGAAAGCCGTCGCTGATCCAGCGGGCGGGCACGATGCCCATGCCACGTACGACCAGGCCGAGCATGAACACTTCGGAGGGGCCAGCGCCAAGTTCGGTAGTGATGACCATGCAGATTGCAACCGCGATGATCAGCAAACCAGCGAAGAAGAAACCAAGCCGGGGGACCATTGCCTCCGGCTCGGGCAGTACGCCGAGAACGACGTTGACCATTGGGCCGATGATCACCGTCCCAACGATGCAGGCCCAACCGAGTTTGGCGCCCAGCAGCCATCCGGCGAGATAGAACACGCACGCATCGACCACGAAAGCCACGCCCAGCGACCAGCCGGTCGCATTGGCGACACCAGTATTCAGTACGTCGAACGGCGCAACGCCCAGGTCCGCGCGGATCAAGAGCGGGACCCCGATGCTGACACCCACCCACGAACCGACGAGGCGCAGGGTTCGAGTGAGTGGGGACATGGCGTCGAGCAACCTACCTGAGAGCCTCCAGCCTTCGCGAGAGGAAGGCGTGCTCCTTATGATGCAGAAGCGGACGTTTTCGAGGAGCACTTCGATGAACACAGATCAATGGACGATCACGCCACTCACTGGCACTTTCGGCGCGGAGCTCAGCGGTGGCCGCCTGGCTGACGGCATCAATGGTCCGTGGCTTGCTGAGCAGCTGACGACGCACCTCGTGATAGTGCTGCGCGGCCAACACCCCACCCATGCGCAGCAGGTAGAGCTAGCTCGAGCCCTGGGCGAACCCACACCGGCTCATCCGGTCGTCCCCGGACATCCGGATCACCCAGAGATTCTGGTCATTGATGGCGCACTGGGCGGCAAGAATGCGCGCTGGCACACAGACGTCACCTTCATGCCAACGCCGCCGGCGGCGTCGGTGCTGGTGAGCGATGCGGTGCCGACTCACGGCGGCGACACGATGTGGGCGGACACTCGCACCGCATTCGAGAGGTTGGCGCCCGCACTACGGGTTGCAGTCGACCAACTGGAGGCAGTGCATCGCATCTCACCGCTGGCCTATTGGGGCGAGCCGTTCGACACGGCGCTCGCACGAGGCGACGCACAGCAGTTGTTCGACGATGCCGGCAACGTGCCACCCGTGATTCACCCGGTCGTGCGCGTGCACCCGGTGACTGACCGCAAGAACCTCTTCGTCAACCCTGGCTTCACGACGCACATTGTGGGCATGTCGCGCATTGAAAGCGACGGCCTGCTGCGGTTGCTGTACGAGCACATGACGCAGCCCGAGTTTTTGGTGCGCCATCATTGGCAGGCCGGTGATGTCGTCATCTGGGACAACCGCGCCACGATGCACTACGCAGTGGACGACTACGGCGCGGTCGAGCGTCGTATGCGTCGTGTCACCATCCGTGGTGGCAAGCCGGCTGGGCCGACGGGAGTGGAGAGTCGCATCGCCGACGATCCGCTCGTCGCCGTCCGCTAAACCGGGTTTGGGTTGGCCCCTCAGGCCTGAGTCGGCGGCCTCCGGAGTTGTTTTGCTCTCGAAGGGCAGAGCCCAAGTCTTCGTTGCTGGGTCGAGCCGGCAGCAGGGGATACTTGTTTCCCGCGAACGGTAACCCCAGTTACGAGTCGCCGAAAAAAGTAACCCAAGGTCGGCGACCCCAGCCTCGAACCCGGCGGCGGATCCGAGCCTCGCCCCTTCCAATTGCATCAGTTTGGGTCATGAGTCGTCATGAGTCGTCATGAGTCAGAGATGAATCCGACCAAGCGATCGCACCGCGCGCAGCGGCGACGCCAGTGCTGAAT
>JANOYI010000455.1:0-4890 GCA_031428795.1 Ilumatobacteraceae bacterium
CCCAGCACACCATCAGCCGCAAGCACGAGATGCTCGGGGCGGATGCCGACTTGCACCTCGGCCGAACCAAGCTGCCCCGGCTGCAGCAAGTTCATCGGCGGCGTGCCGATGAACTGCGCGACGAATGCAGACGCCGGGTAGTCGTACACGTCCTGCGGGGTACCGACCTGCTCCAGTCGGCCACCGTTGAGCACGGCCACGCGGCTGCCCATCGTCATCGCTTCCACCTGGTCGTGGGTGACGTAGATGAACGTGCTGTTCAGGCGACGATGAAGTTCGACCAGCTCGGCGCGCGTATCGCCGCGCAGCTTGGCGTCGAGGTTGCTCAACGGCTCATCCATCAGGAACACGGCCGGGTCGCGCACGATTGCACGTGCGAGTGCAACGCGCTGCCGTTGCCCGCCGCTGAGCTGGCCAGGCTTGCGCTTCATGTAGTCGGTGAGCCCCAACACGTCAGCGGCCTCCAGCGCCGTCGCCGCGCGCCGCGCCTTGTCGACCCCGCGAACTTTCAGCGGGAACTCGATATTCGCAGCAACGGTCTTGTGCGGATACAGCGCGTAGCTCTGGAACACCATCGCGATGTCGCGCAGCTTCGGCTCGACGTCGTTCACCCGCCGATCACCGATGAACACATCGCCGCCGGTGGGGTCTTCCAGACCCGCGACCATGCGCAGCAGCGTGCTCTTCCCACACCCCGAAGGGCCGAGCAGAATCATGAACTCATGGTCGTGCACGTCCAGCGACACCTGGTCGACCGCGGTGACCTGGTCGGCACCTTCGCCGAAGGTCTTGGTCACCCGTTCCAACCGCACCTGAGCCACAGCCGCACCATACGCCACGCATGGGTGCCTCACACTGGTCCGTCGCTAACCTTCCTCCGATGGACACCGAGCCAACGATCGCCGAGACCGAAACAACGGCAGCGCCCCTCGATCTCGACGGTATCGAGCGCGATCTGGCCGACGTCGAGGTGGCACTCGCGCGGCTGGATGCGGGCACGTACTGGACCGATGAGGTCACCGGGGCAGAAATACCGGCCGAAGTGTTGGCAACCGCGCCCACCGCCCGCCGCGCCTGACTGTGACGTGGCAACAAGGGTGAGCAGCGCCCGCCTCTTGCGTGCGCGGCGCACCGTGCGCGTGTGGCGATTGATGGCGCGCAACGGCGCTCGATTCGTAGTCCACCGCACCAAGCGGCTGTTCGCCGGCTCCGCGCGTCACGAGGAACTGGACAACCAATTCGCAATTCGCAGCGCCCAGGATGTGGCGCGCGAGCTGGGCAACATGAAGGGTGCGCTGATGAAGTTCGGGCAGCTGCTCAGCTTCATTGTCGAGGCGCTGCCGCCCGAGGCGCAGGCAGCTCTCGCAACCTTGCAGGCCGATGCGCCGCCGATGTCGTCGGCTGCCGCCGAGGGAGTCGTGCGCGCCGAGCTGGGTGCTGCGCCGCAGAAGGTATTCCTCGATTGGCAGGTGTCGCCGATCGCCGCCGCCAGCGTCGGGCAGGTGCATCGCGCGGTCACTCGTGACGGTCGCGATGTGGCCGTGAAGATTCAGTACCCAGGTGTGGGCGACGCAATTGAGACCGACCTCAACAACACCGAGGGCCTGTACCGATTGGTTGGCGCGTTTGCGCTCAAGGGTCTCGACACGAAAGGGCTCGTCGACGAGCTGCGAAGCCGAATGCGAGACGAGCTGGACTATCGCCTGGAAGCCGACAATCAGCGCGAGTTCGCGACGCACTTCGCTGGTCACCCGTTCGTCAGCATCCCGGCAGTGGTTGCGGCTACCAGCACCCAGCGCGTGTTGACCACCGAGTGGGTGGAGGGCATCGGCTTTGCCGAGTTCCTCGCCACCGCGAGTCCAGCCGCCAAACAGCGTGCTGGGGAGAGCATCTGGCGTTTCACGCAGCACGCGGTGCATCACCTGGGAGCGTTCAACGGGGACCCTCACCCGGGCAACTATCGCTTCACCGCTGAAGGCGACGTGACCTTCCTCGACTTCGGATTGGTGAAGCGTTGGACGTCGGGACAGTGGGAGCAATTGCTGCCCACCCTTGAAGCGGTCATCGTGCGCCGCGACCCCGAAAAGCTGATGGCGGCGATGGAGGACGTCGGCTTCCTCCATGCCGGTCACGGGTTGGCCGCAGAGACGGTGTGGGACTACGTGAGCACGCCGTACACGCCATACCTGACCGACACATTCGCGTTTACACGGGACTTCTCCAAGCAGGCAATGGCCACCATCATCGACGTCAAGGGTCCGCATGCGAAGGTCATCGAGTGCCTCAACATGCCGGCCAGTTTCGTGATTCTCGACCGGGTCGTGTGGGGCGTGAACGCGATCCTCGGCAAGCTCGAGGTGGAGGCCCCATGGCGCAAGATGCTGCTGGAGTATCTCGACAACGGCCCGCCGGCCACCGAGATGGGCGAAGCCGAGCTGGCCTGGCGTCGGTAGCCCGTCGGTTCCGCTGAGGACTATGGAACTGCGCGCGGTTAGTGTGCCGTCCGTTGTCTGCGCCGATGAGGCGCACCACTGGAGGGGGTTTCCGTGGCAGATCCGTACAAGCCGAGAGCACCGTTTGCGCCGTGGGACCGCCGACAACTGCCGGGCACCTTCGACGTGGAAGAGACGGCCCGTCGCGTCGGCAACTACAAGTGGGCAGAGATGAAGCTCTTCGAAGCCCTCGGCGGCTGGGTGGCAACGGTGCCCGAGCTCGACGTGAAGATGCGGATGGGCACCCACTGCTATCACCACGCATGGCACGCCGAGCTGTGGCACAAGCGTCTGCCCGAACTGCGCGAGATGAATCCCGAACGGCTGACCGTGCCCGCCAACGGCGCGCTCGTTCGCTTCGTCGAGGCGCTCACCGAGCCCGAGGCCGCGGACCAAACGATCGAGAAGCTGGTGGGCGTGTACCGGGTGTTCATCCCGCACTTCATCGCTGCGTACACGTACCACCGCAACAACACCAGCGAGATCACCGACGCACCCACCATTCGCTCGCTGAACTTCGCATTGCAGGACGAGTTCGACGATTGGCGCGATGGCGAGATGATGATTCAGTCGCTCATCGAAACGCCCGAAGAAGTAGATCGTGCGGCGGCACACCAAGCGAAGTTGGAAAAGTTGATGGTGGAGGCTGGCGGCATCGCCGGCCCCGGCAGCATTGGAGGTCCACAATGAGGCAGTTTTTCCCGGTCGAAGAGTTGGCCCGCGACGAGCGGTTCACCCAGATCAACATGCGCCAGAGCCAGGCGGATCCGCGCAGCGGGCTGCTCTCCGAGACACCCGGCAAGCGGCCCAAGACCAACCGGCTCACACCGGACCGCGCCGACGCCAGCGATGCCGCCCGCAGCCTGATGCACGGCATCTTCGTTGGTGAGATTCAGGCACTCGAGGGTGCGGGTCGCACCTGCCACGACTTTCCACTCGGCGGTGGCGACACGCCTGACAGCATTCCGTTCGCACTCAAGCTCGACATGGCTCGCCAGGCGTGGGATGAAGCGCGGCACGTGGAGATCAGCGTCAAGCTCAGCGACTGGATGGGCACCGAGATCGGCCAGTTCGCCGAGAACACAGTGCTGTTCGAAGTGGCATGCAGCAACGACCCGGTGTTGCGTCTGGCGGGGGTGAATCGTGCGCTCGAAGGTTTGGCCATCGACGTGTTCACGACGATGAAGGAGTTCGGCGATCTGGCCGGCGACCCGTACCTCGAGTTCTGCGAGGACTGGATGCTGGCCGACGAAGTGACCCACGTGAAGATGGGCAGCGACTGGCTGAGGCGCATCACCGAGAACGACCCCGAGCGACGCAAGAAGGCGCTCGAGTTCCAGAGCGTCGTCGACAAGATCTTCTCGTTCGGCGGCACCCGCAGTGACTCGAAGGAGTCTCCCATCGGGTTGGCACGCCGCTTCCGTGAGTTGGCCGGCTTCACCAACTCCGTGGTGGAGGAGATTGCCGACGTCAGTTTGAAGGCGCTCGAAGAGCGCAAGGCCTTCTCCGCCGAGCAACTCGCCGACGTATGACCGTCACCGTCGCGCCAGAGATCTTCCGCTTCGTGAAGTTCGACGCCGCAGTCGTGACGCGCGTGGCTGAAGAGCTGGCCGCGTCGCTGGACATGCAGCAACCGCTGCATATCGAGATCGACGAGACCACACCACTCGGTCGGGTCAGTGCCACCTTCGGTACGGGTGCCGACGACACGATCAGCATCAAGGTGGAGAGCGGCGCATTCGAGGACTCGAAGCGCCCCCGCGAGCAGAGCGAAATGGCGACCGCCATCAACCTCGGTCGCATCCTGCTGCGCGTGCGCGACCGGTTGCATGGCGGATTTGGCGAGGCACCGGCCGACGAAGATCTGGCCCTGCGCCAGATGGCCGCATGGGAGACCTACTGCGCCGGCCGTCTCAGCCGGTTGGGCCTGAAAGTGAACCAGCAGCGGTGGGTGTACAACTTCCGTAATCGCCACGGCTTCACCGACGCCGCCGACGCTGCCTTCGAGCAGATCTGGGCTGCCGACGGTCTGACGTGGGGCGAGCTGGAAGCCATCAGCACCGCCTGCGCCGTTCCCGCTTCCACCTGAACCCCACTGGAGAGTTTCGGCGACCTGGGGCAAGGGCGGTCGTAACCCTCGGGCAGTGCGTCCGGCTCCGGGTGCCGGTGAGTCCGCGCGACATGATGTCGACATGACCGAGACCCGCGTGTCCACCATCGCTGTCAACGGCGTCGAGCTTGTCGTTCACGAGGCTGGCGAGGTCGGCAACCCGATCGTCGTGCTCAGCCACGGCTTCCCCGAGTTGGCGTACAGCTGGCGCCATCAGATGGCGCCATTGGCCGCTGCCGGGTATCACGTGATCGCCCCCGACCAGCGCGGGTACGGGCACTCGACGGC
>JANOYI010000456.1:0-16622 GCA_031428795.1 Ilumatobacteraceae bacterium
AAGACATTTCGTACAGGGTGGGCGCGGTACTCGAACGACGTCACAATTCCGAAGTTTCCTCCTCCGCCCCGCAGAGCCCAGAACAGATCGGGGTGTTCGTCTTCGCTGGCTCGCAGCACCTCGCCGTGGGCGGTCACGACCTCGGCGGACACGAGATTGTCGACGGTGAGACCGTACTTGCCCATGAGCCAGCCGATGCCACCGCCGAGTGTCAGCCCGGCGATTCCTGTCGACGAGACGACGCCGCCGGTGGTGGCCAGGCCGTGAACGGCCGCCGCGCGGTTGTAGTCCCACCAGGTCAGGCCGGGTTCGGCCCGGACGGTCCGAAGTCGGGGATCGACGTGGACGCCCTTCATGGCTGACAGGTCGATCATGAGCCCGCCCTCCGTGACGGCACGCCCGGCGACACCGTGACCGCCCGCGCGCACGGCGATCTCGACCCCGGCGTCACGACCGAAGTTCACCGCATCGATGACGTCCGCAGTCGACCTGCACTGCGCGACGAGCGCCGGACGCTTGTCGATCATGCCGTTGTGCAGCCGGCGGGCGTCGTCGTAGCCAACGTCGCCGGGCTCGAAGAGCCTGCCACCGAATCCGGCCTGTAGCTCATCGCGGGCTGCGGTCCTGTTCGTGCTCGTCATCGCTGCTTCTCCTCGTCGAAACGTCTGATTCTCAGAGACCGTACGAACTGGACCTGTCAGGTTCGTGTCGGTCCCGTGTCACATGCGGTCGCAGTCGTTCGACGTTCAGGAGCGCGGGTGCGATACTCACGACGTGAATGAGGCAGGCTCGGGTGCGCCTTCGTACGGAATACTAGGCCCGCTGTGCATTCTCGACGTCGGCGATCCTGTCTTCATCAGAAGCCGTCTTCAGCGCCTGTTGCTCGCAGTGCTGCTGGTCGAAGCGAACCGCACGGTGACCACCGACCGTCTCCGCGAAGAGCTATGGGCCGGCCGTCTGCCCGATGATCCCAATGGCGCGCTCCGAACGCAGGTGTCCCGGCTGCGCCGAACTCTGCCGGACGACACGTCGCTCGTCACCGAAGCTGGTGGTTACCGCTTGGTGGTGGAACGCAGCGACGTGGACGCGGCTCGCTTCGAGCAGCTACTCGCCGCTTCCGCCGAGGTGGACGGCGCTGACGCACTGCATCTCATCGACGACGCCTTGGATCTGTGGCGCGGTGTGCCGCTCGAAGAGTTCATCGACCGGCCGTTCGCTCAAATCGAATCACGGCGACTCGAAGAGCTGCGCGGTGGAGCCCGCGAACGGCGAGCCTCGCTCCTGCTGGCCGCCGGACGGTCCGCGGATGCAACGGCCGAACTGGAGGTCCTGCTCGCAGAGCAGCCCGAACGCGAACGCGCCCGCGTCTTGCTGATGGAGGCCCTCTACCAGCAGGGCCGTCACACCTCGGCGATCCAAGTCTACCAGTCGTGGCGTCGCCAGTTGGGAGACGAGTACGGGCTCGAGCCGACCCCAGCGCTTCAGCAGATCGAACAGAGGATCCTGCAGCACACCGTGACCGCGCCCGAGGCCGGGCAGCCCACTCTTGTTGTTTCTAGCGTGCCAGTCCCACGGTTCATGAGCAGCTTCATCGGCCGCGACACGGACCTGCGCGGTGTCGCCGATCTCCTCAATCGCCAGCGCCTGGTCACGTTGTGGGGCCCCGGTGGTGTCGGCAAGACCCGCCTCGCCATCGAAGTCGCGTCCGGGGTCGCACCCCGGTACCCGGACGGCGTCCACATCTGTGACTTGACCGTGCTGACCCCGGACGCCTCGGTCGCTCGCGCCGTGGCCAACACCCTCGGCGTGCACGAGCTCGGTGATCGGGCACTTGAGGCGCAGATCGCCGATCGGCTAGCGCACCGGCGCACGCTCGTCATCCTCGACAACTGTGAGCACGTGCTCGAGGGAGCAGCACAGATCGCACGCCACCTCGTGCAATCAA
Organism: Ilumatobacteraceae bacterium; assembly: GCA_031428795.1. Classification (GTDB taxonomy): domain Bacteria; phylum Actinomycetota; class Acidimicrobiia; order Acidimicrobiales; family Ilumatobacteraceae; genus UBA668. Next base: position 1,946 of record JANOYI010000456.1, read on the forward strand.
CCGAGGGAGTAGATGTGCTGACCACGTCGAGAGAGCGGCTTGGTGTCGACGCCGAGCACGTTTGGGAGGTGGCGCCTTTGGCTGCTGCCGGCTCGGACTCGCCTGCGGTTGCGTTGTTCCTCGACCGCGCCCGCGCTTCGGACCGGTCGTGGATCGCGGCGCCTGACGCGCTCAAAACGATCGCAAACATCTGCCAGCGACTCGACGGCTTACCGCTCGCCGTCGAACTTGCCGCCACCCGCGTCCGCTGGTTTGCCGTCGACGATCTGCTCCAAGCGCTCGAGCAACGACTCGAAATCCTGACAGGCGGAGCAGGCAGCCCCCCTCGGCACCGCTCACTCCGAGCCATCATCGACTGGTCCTACGCACAACTCGGACCCATCGAGCAGGCCGTATTCGATCGGCTCTCAATATTCCGTGGCCGCTTCGACCTTGAGGCCGGGACAGCGGTAGCGGCCGGTGAAGGGATCGAGCGCGCAGCGGTTGTGCCCGCAGTGCTTCGTCTGCTCGACTGCGCCCTCCTCGTCGCCCACGATGGCGCGGGCTCGCGCCGCTACTCGATGCTCGACACCGTTCGTCGCTATGGCCTCGAGCACCTCGAGACGCAGCACGCCGTGCTTGACGTCAGCGATCGCCACGCCCGTTGGGTGCTCGCCGAAACCGAGCGCGCCGCGCCAGGCCTCGCAACCGCAGCCGAGGGAGTGTGGGCCGCCACCATCGAGCGCTGCGTCGATGAGTTGCGCGCCGCCCAAGATTGGTTTGTCAGCCACGACCCTGAAGCCTCGCTCCGACTCAGCGCGGCTCTCCGACCCTACGCCCTGTGGCGCGGACACTCCGAGATGTTCCGGTGGGCCGAAGTCGCCGCCGCAGCGGCGTCCGGCACCACCCACGCCCTGCTCCCAGAGGTCCTCCTCGCCGCGACGACCGGAGCCTGGCAGCGCGGCGACGTCGACGCAACAAGGACCGCCGCCAACGCTGCCCAGCGCGCCGCCGAGTGTCTCGGGATCTTGCCGAACCGTGCTGCGCTCGAGGCGGCCGGAGATCTTGCCTTCCTCACCGGAGACCTCGAACGTGCTGTCGCTACGTTCACCAAGTCGTACGCCCTCGCGGCTGCCGACGGCGACCTGCTCCAAGCGGTGTGGGACCTCGGAAGCGCAGCAGTCGCCATCGCCTACCTCGGTGACACGGGCCGCGCTGCCGAAATCGCCGACGAAGTGGCGTCCATCGCCGAACGCTCGCGAAGTCCTTCCGCAATAGCGTTCGGGCACTTCGTCATCGGGGAAATTCTGGCCGGAGAAGAGCCCCACACGGCCGAGATGCACCTTCGACGAGCGATCGAAATCGCCACCACTGTGGACAGCAAATTCGTGGTCGGCCTCGCCGAGGTCGCTCTCGCAGCATCCCGGACGCGCCAACAAGACGTTCCTACTGCACTCGTGTATTGCGAGTCTGCTGTTCGACGCTGGCACGCCGCTGGCGCATGGGCCCCCCTGTGGACCACCTTGCGAACGGTGATCGTTCTGCTCATGCGCGTCGGCGCACCCCACGACGCTGCGGTGGTCTACGGCGCCTCAGAAGCACCGTCGGACACCCGGGTCGCGCCGTACGGCGCCGACGCCAGGATGTTACGCAAAGCTGCCGAGGAACTGCAGGATCAACTCGGCGACGAGGAGTACGCCAGACTGCTCGACGTCGGCCGGACAATGGCATCAGAGGACGCAGTCCAATTCTCACTGGCAGCGCTGGCCCGCGTGTCACAGCACTGACCTTTCGCTGGGCCCAAGACGTGGTCGGCGCAGTCGGCACCGGCATCCGAGGCCAAGTCATCGCCGAAAGAATCGTCGCGGGGATCTGCGCCTACCGTTCCGGTCCGATTCCTCGCCCCGTTCGACACACCCACCATTACTGCGTTCGCGTTACTGCCTCATCGCCGGCATCCCATCCAGCATCAGGTTCCCCTGATGGCCGCGTTCTTGTCCCGCTTTGGTGCCTCGTCGGGAAACGAGACGAATCAGGTGACGCTCGAAAGCGTCGCGACGCGGCGAGGAGTATTCGCACACGTTGGTCGACGGGCGATGGGTGTTCGGGTCGGGCACGACTGGATTGCCAGTCCTGTCGCAGCGACTTTCGTTAGCCGGCCTGTGTCAATCGGTGCTCGTAGTCGTCGGCCAGGGCGTGTAGGGCTTTGCTGGCTTCGCCGTTGTACGACGAGCCGTGCATGATCGCGAGCGTTGTCGGTTTGAGTTCGGCGAGCCGGCGGATCGTCGGCGCGGTGCTCGGCGTGAGGCAGGTCGCGCCGAACATGTTCTCGGTCTGCACGGCGGCGTCGATCACGTCGTTGTTGGTGAGCGCCGGGCCGTCACCGACCTGCGAAAGCAGGTCACCGCAAAACAGCGTGCGGGTGGTCTCTTCGTAGAGCAGGTGAGCGTCCCAGCCGTGGGGCACGTGCGGCGTGTCGATGTTGCGGATGAACTTGCCGCCGAGGTCGTAGGTGTAGTCAGGCGGGATCGGGATCGGCGGACGGTCGGCGAGATCGTTGACCGACACCATGCATCCCATCGCACCGTGCGCGACCTGAGCGTTGGGCGCAGCGGCGAGGAACAGGTTCATCGCTCCGCACTCGTCGGACTCGAGGTGTCCGAACATGATCCAGCGCAACCGGTCGAGCGGCACCACTGACGCGACCGCCTCCGAGACCGTCGGGAACATGGCGCGCGGTCCGGTGTGGAAGATGGCCGGCTCGTCGGCGTCGATGACGAACTGGTTGAACGTGAAGCCGGTTGGCCCCACGTTGGGCACGAACGTGGACAGTCGGTAGATGTGATCGGCTATCTCGTCGACGCGAGTTTCCATGATGCTGTTCTCCTCAATGCAAGTGGTCAGAGTGGCAGTGGGTTGCTGAGCACGCCGGTGCCGGGGAGGCGACCGGCGAGGGTGCGGATGAAGTCGAGGACGTCGATCTCGACGCGTTCGCCGTCGACGCCGTGGCTGTACTTGCCGCCGGCAGCGCCTTCGAGCACGAGTTCGAACGCCTCGCCGTGGATGTCTGCCCATTCGACGACGATGTCGGCGACGAGGCGGCCGTCGTGGTCGGCGGTGAGGTGCATGGGCCGGCCGATGGCGGTGTGGATGTCGATGCGATGGGCCCATACATCCCGCGTGAACCCCACGTCGAGCAGGTATTTGAGCGGTGCCCACCCGATCGGCGGACCGAACGGGAGCGGTAGGTACCGCGCCGGGGGCGGGGTGCGCCAACGGCCCCTGACCGCCTTCGGGCCGACGGAGGCGAGTTGGGTGACGAGCTCGTCGTTCGACAGGTGATCGCGCTCGCGGATCTGTAGCTCGTTCAGGCCGTCGACCCAGTGGTGCGAGTCGATCTCTTTGTTGAGGCGCTTACCGCGCCGGAACTGGTGGACGAACTCTTTGATCGACGCCTGCGCGTCGGCCGACCCGAGGACGTGCAACGACATCTTGCGGACGTCCCACCCGGGGCAGTCGGTCGGCATCGCCCACTCCTCGTCGGTGAGTGTTGAGACCAGTTCGGCGAACCGAGCGAACTCGGTCATGGCGAGCACGTGGGCCTCGGGTCGCGTGATTCGGTTGGGCATCATCAGCGTTTGCTCCTTGTGATGGCGTCGTCCACGTAGAGGTCGACGAGACGGTTGAGATGACGGGTCCAACGGTGGCCGTTGGGGTCATTGCTCATCTGGGCGTCCATGAGCCCAGCGACCATGGCAACCAGGCAGTCGATGTCGCCCTGCCGGGTCACGCCCGCTTCGTGCATCAACTTGGCGCTTCGTTCGAGCGCTTCCTCGGCGAGCGCGTACGACTCCGGTGACGGCGTGAAGTCCGGAATGTGCCGTTGGAACAGCAGCTCGCACCGCGCTTGGTCTTCCAAGGCGAAGAACATGAATACGCGGAGCCACTTCTTCAGCGCGGCGCGTGGTTCACGGGGGAGTTTGAGTGCGTCGAGTCGCTTGAGCAGTTGCCGGTTTCCGTCAGCGAACATCGCGTCGTACAGCGCGTGCTTCGAGTTGAAATACTCGTAGAGCGAGGGCTGACGCATCCCGACCTCGCGGGCCAGGGCATGCAGCGAAACACCACCGATCCCGTGCTGCCGAGCGAGCTGCCAGGCCGAGGCCACGATCGAACCAACCTTCGCCGCACGCCTCAGCGCCACTTTGTCTATCCCGTGTTCTCCTATCATCAATAGGTATCCTACCTATTGATGATAGGAAGTCAAGGGGTATTGGTTGCCCGATGGCCGGGTCTTGTTCCGTTTCGACCCACGACGGCAACCAATCCTGTTACTCGGTGGCGACAAGACAGTTGCTTGGAATGAGTGATACGAGTGGGCGGTCCCGCTCGTCGATGACCTGTACGACGCTCGACATCGTGATGCAGGCTTTGACCGGCGGGCGCGAGCGCGCCCCCGCTGAGTATTCCTCGCTGCTTGAGCAGGCCGGATTCGGGCGCGCGGACGTGATCCCCGACAGGTGGGGAGTGCAACTCGTCGAGGCGAGGGCAATCGCCTGACCATCCGACGACGACCTGCGGCTGCGTGTTGAGCGCGGCCGCAACGAAAACAGTTCCGCAGTCGGCCCCGCTCATTTCGTCTTCACCCGTCCGTTCGTCGGAGTGGTCGTTCTTTGGTGAACGCCACGGCGATGGATCCAGTCTTTGGATTTGATCACCGGTGAATACGATCGTCCTCGCCAATACGTACGAGGCTGGTGAGTCATGTGGTTGACCGAGTGATTGTGAGGCCATGTTCGAGGAGGTGGTCGAGTTGGGTTCGTGCGGCGAAGGCGACGAGTTCGCGGGCGGTGGTGTTCGCCCCGGTGGTGTCGCCGATCGAGTGGCGGATCTGTGCTTCGGTGAGCAGGATTGCCCCGATCATGCCTGCCCATGTGTCTGGTCTGCGTAGCGCACGGTGACGGGCGTCGGTGATCCAGTCGAGCGCTCGTTCGGGTCGGCCGGCCTGGGCGTGATGGAGTGCGAGGACGCGTCCGCTCGCTCCTTCCCAGCACGGGTCTTCGAGTTGGCAACTCGTGGCGAAGATCTGCTCGAGTTCGCCCGTTGCCGTCGAAAGGGAGCGTTCGGTGAGGTGTGCTTCGGCTAGCGCGGTCATCGGCCAGGGCTCGAATGACATCCACTGCGTCTGGTGGACGACGTCGAGGCACTGCTGCAGCCAGTCTTGAGCCTGCTCGAAGCGTTGGTTCGAAAGGGCAGCCCATCCGCCGAGTCCGAGTGCCCAGCCTTCCCAGCGTCGATCCGCGACTGATCGGGCGGCTTCGATGGCCACTTCGTACTGCTCCAGTGCGTCATCGACGTGGCCCCAGTCGGCGAGGTTGAACGCGGAGACCGAGAACAGACCCGGGAGCAACGCCGGTGCGCTGTCCGCGAGTTGAAGTGCGACGGTCAATTGGCGTTGCGCCTCGGGGCGTCGCCCGGCGAGGGTGTCGACGTAGGCACGTTCGCGCAGCGCGGCGACGGCCACTTCGACGTCCCCCGAGGTCTGGGCAAGTTGCAACGCTTGTTCGAGCAGCACACTGCCTTCGTCGTCGAACCCGCGCACGGCATGCACCAGCGCGCTGCCGAGCTCCAGCAAGCATTGGCCGTGGAGTCGTGGGTCGCCCGCCGATTCGGCCTCGACGCCGGCGCGTCGGAGGCAGTCGATGCCTGCGTCGACTGCGCCAGCTGACATCGCAGCGCGGCCCGAACGCAGCAAGCTCGACGCGAGCGCTTCAGGGGAGACTCCTGGAGGAGCGGCGGCGACGTTGACGCGAGCGGCGCTCCGCAACGCCGGCGTCGGTTCGCACCCGAGTTCCACTCGAAACAGCGACTCGACCGCAGTCACGTGCTCGAGGGCGGCGGTGGGATGACCGGCTGCAACGAGCGCTCTGACGAGCAACACCTGCGCTCCCTCGTCGTATGGTGACCGGCGCGCCGCCACTTCGGCCAGTTCGACCGCCAGGTCGTGCTGGTTGCGTGAGATCGCCGTGATCGTCGCATCACGGAGTTGGGCGGCGATCCGGGAGGAGACCTGTTGGCGAGCGACCAGCAGCCACGTCGAGAACTCCGGCCCACACGGCGGATCTACTCCCTCGAGCAGTTCCCCGCAGTCTGCTGTACCGACCAGACCGTTTCGCAAGTGGTGCACGTCGACGTCGACCCAGTCCGGCATCTCTCGTCGGATGGGATCACCGGTGAGGACCTCGGCGCTGCCGATTGCCTTGCGAATGCTGGCGAGACACCAACGCAACGACCCCAACGGATCGGCAGCTTCTGGAAAGAGCTCCGCGCTCAATTCCCGGCGGGTGAGCGCCCGATCGGCCAAGAGCACTCGGGCCAGCACCGCCCACGGTTTCTTGCCACGCAACTCGCGCAGTTCGCCGTCCGGGCCCTCGATACGTGGGGCGCCGATCAGGCGGATGTGGAGCATCTCGTCCAAGCCTGTCACACCTCCCGACGGTCCATGCTCGTGCCTCGCCCGAACACACAAGTTGATCACGGAGCCGTGTGCGAATCCGTGTGCGGCGACAACCACGTCGATCGACCCCGTCGTACGCAGGTGCACACGGTCAGCGACGATCGTTGCGCCCGACGCCGCTGATGGCGTCACCGTGGAAGAGGAGCATCACATGCCGCAGTTCATCATCGAGCGCAACATCGACGGAGCGAACACGTTAAGTGCAGACGAACTGGCCGATATCGCGGCCAAGTCCAACGAAGTCGTTGCCGGACTCGGCGTTCCGTACAAGTGGATTACCAGCTACGTGGCCGGCGACAAGATCTACTGCGTACACGAGACCGAGCACGCAGAGACCATCCGCGAACATGCCCGGTGCGGCGGGTTCCCGGCAGACATGGTCGTGGAGATCGCCGCCGTCATCGGGCCCGACACCGCCCGCTGAGCCACCCGTTGGCATTGCGGAGGACTCCGTCGCCCGTGTCCGCAGCGAAGCGTGGACCAGCTCATCACCTACTCCATACGTCGCCGAGATCGAAGGAGCAACGACGAGGAACTCCGAGTCGCATCCACTCCGACATCGTGCGGAAGGACCGAATCAGGAGATCTGGGAAGATGGCCCGATGATGGGGCAACGTCGGGTGACGGTGGTGGTGGTGGGCGGTGGGCACAACGGGCTGGCGATGAGCAAGCGGCTGTCGGACCGGAGTGTCGATCATGTCGTGTTGGAGAGGAGCGAGGTGGCTGCCTCGTGGCGGGGCCAGCGTTGGGACTCGTTCACGATGCTCACACCGAACTGGCAGGCGCGCCTGCCCGGTCGGGTGTACGACGGCGACGATCCAGACGGATTCATGACCGGCAGCGAGGTCGTGGGCTTCATCCAGACCTATGCCGACACGATCGGGGCGCCGGTCGAGACCGGCACCACGGTCACTGCGGTTCGACCGTTCGAGGACGGCTACGAGGTCGTCACCGACCAGGGTACGTGGCGTTGCCGGTGCGTTGTGTTGGCTGGAGGCGCGTGCAACGTCCCCGTCATCCCGAATGTCGCTGCAGCCGTTCCGGCAGGCGTCACCCAGGTCAACCCACTCGAGTACCGGCATCCCGATCAGCTCGCTGACGGCGGCGTCCTCGTGATCGGGGCGGCGGCGACCGGACTTCAACTCGCCGAGGAGATCCACGCGTCGGGTCGACCGGTCACGCTGTCGGTTGGCGAGCATGTTCGGATGCCGAGGACCTACCGCGGGGCTGACATCCAACACTGGATGGAATCGATCGGGCGACTCGACGAGCGTTACGACGAAGTCGAGGACATCGTCAAGGCCCGCAAGGTGGCGTCACCGCAACTCATCGGCACACCAGAACGTCGAACTCTCGATCTCAACTCCGCCACCGACGCAGGGGTGCAACTCCGGGGTCGACTTGGCGCCATCCGAGACGGTGTGGCGATGTTCTCGGGTGGGTTGCGAAACCACTGCGCGTTGGCCGACCAGAAACTCGGCCGCCTGCTCGACGACATCGACAAATGGATCGCCGAACGGGGTCTGGGCGGTGACGCCGAACCCGCAGAGCGCTACGAACCGACCCGGGTGACTCGAGGTGCTCCCCTGACGCTAAATCTGACGAGCGGGGAGATCACGACGATCGTCTGGGCGACCGGATTCCGTCCCGATCTCTCCTGGGTCGACCTCCCCGTGTTCGATGCTGCCGGCCAACTCCGCCACGACGGCGGCGTCGTCGTGGACGCCCCAGGGGTTTATGTCCTCGGGGCGAGTTTCCTTCGTCGACGGAAGTCGAGCTTCCTGCACGGAGCGGTCGACGACAGCAGCGATCTGGCCGACCATCTCGTCGGTCATCTCGCTGCCGGTGGTTGATCAGCGCTTCGTGCCGATGTATCCGAACAGCTGAACCTCACCGCGTAACGCGAGGCCGTCGCGTACGTGTTCAGCGGCGAGCTGGGTCGCCCGGTGGAGGAACTCGTCCTCGCCGATGCTCTGGATTGCCTCGAAGCCAGGGCCGGTCGACGCAAGCGCTCGTGCGAAGGTGTCCGGATCGGGGAACTCGAACACGAATGGGATCTCGAACCGATCGGCGACGTCGAAGCCACATCGATCGAGGAACGCTTCGCCGACGCCCGGTCGTCCCAACGACACCATGTCGGCCTGGTGCTGGACCTTGTCGTCGGTCGCCCATCGGAACGGTGCCATCATCCACGCGCCCGGGGATTTGCCGACGTTTCCCCACACCGTGATCGCAAGCCGCCCGCCCGCAACGAGAACACGGTGTGCCTCCTCGACGGCAGTGGGCGTCGTCCCCCAGATCCCACGGAAACTTGTCACGACCTCAAAGGTCTCGCGATCCCACGGAAGAGCGTTCATGTCGCCCACCCGAATGTCGCTGTCCGGATTACGGTCCTTGGCCACCGCGGCGAGACGCGAGGACGCGTCGAGCCCGGAACAGGCGGCACCTCTCATCCTGGCAAGCTCGATGGCCAGCCCCGAGCCGCACGCGACATCGAGAAGACGGTCGCCGACGTCGACGCCCAGCCGATGCTGCACGGCCACGTACTCGCGGCAAGCAGACGGCTCACTCAGTGTCGCGAACTCGACGGCGCGACGCCCCCAACCTTCATCGACCATTTCCCACGACATGGCGCAGCCCCCTCAATCCCGGTCACGATCGTAGGAGCCAGAGCCACCACTGTCGACCCTCGACAGGGCTACCGGCGGGGCGTAGGGTTTGCAGACAACGGAGGGGGCTGCATCATGGATGAGGAAATCAACGGGGTACCGTGCAACAAGTTGTTCGGAGCGATCGCCAAGACCCGCGAGAATGGCGAACTCGCGCAGTTCCGGTTCTCTGCGCGGAACGACTGGGTCGAGGGGACCGCAAGTCAATCCACCATCCACGAGTGGTACGGCATGGGCGGTGACCATGAGCACGTCCAAGAGTTCACCTTCAAAGCCGACCATCCCACGCTCGGCCACGGCCACGGCCCGACACCTCAGGAGTACGTCCTCCATGCGCTCGCGGCGTGCATCACCGCCGGGATCGCAACCGGCGCAGCCGCACGCAAGATCCAACTGAACAAGGTCACCTCGACCGTGAGCGCCGACATCGACGTCCGAGGTGTGCTCGGTGTCGATCCTGATGTTCGCAAGGGGTTCAGCAACGTCGACATCGAGTTCGACATCGACGCCGACTGCGATAGCGAGCAGAAGGACGCGCTGCTGGCCGCCGGGGCGAAGTACTCGGCGGTGTTCGACATGCTGGCAAACCCCACCGAAGTCAACGTCACCCGACGCACCTGACGATCACCGTCGAGACCGTACACCGATCAGTACTTCGGTCTTGATCGATGCGTATTTGTCACCTGGATCCACGACGGCATCTACTTCCGACGTGGGTCCGGAGAACCGTGTACGGAGTTCCTTGGCTCTTGAGCTGGCGATTGGCACCCACCGGGATTGGAGGGCAGCACCAGCTTCGAGACCAGCCATTGTCGAGCGTCCGCAAGCAGCGGATGCCCTTCGCTCCTTGAAAGCGATCGCGATCTCGCGTACTGGTTTTTGAACGCGAATGCATTCGATCGATTCACTTCTCGTCGCGTACGCCCTTGTAGGGCTTGTCGCTGACGTTCATGATGCGACCCGAGATGGTATTGCGCTTGACGTGCGTGCCGTTCGGGTGCTTGAACTCGCTGCGGCCCTTGACGGCACCGATGCGGTGACCTTGCCCTGTGTTCTTGGCCGTAAAGTTCACGTCTGGGCATCGAAGGCAGCCAGCTACCGTCGGCGGCGAAACGCGTTTGGCGGGGAGTTATCGAGTCCCGCCGAGGCGGCGACACCTGGCGCGGATCTTCATTCATCCACTAGGTTGCGTTCGCGCGCCCTCTCGGGACGGCGTCGTGGCCGACGACGTCGGTGCCGACCGAAGGGGACGCCAGATGCCCACGACACCGCTGTCGAATGCTCGCCGGTTCCGTATCTCGCTGCTTGCCTGGGTCCTCGTCGTCGGGTGTGGCGGCGCGGGATCGAGCGGCGCCCCGGCCTCCGACGCGCCGGTGCCCGAGGGCTCCTCGAGTGGAACGTCGTTGGTCCCGGCAACGGTCGATCCCAACGCCGCGTACACGCCGGTCGATCTCACCGTTGTGCTCGACGCCGAGCGGGCCGTCGAGCAAGTCGTCCCCATCACCGGCGGTGTCGTGACCGCAACCGGCTCCGACGGCACGGCGTACACACTCGAAATTCCGCCCGACGCACTGCCGGAGGCGACGACCATCGGCCTGACGCCGGCAGTCACTGCCGATGGCCTCCCGCCCGGCGCCGGCGGGCCTCGCGGGGCGACCTATGCCGTCCAGATGAGTCCCGACGGGTTGTCCCTACTGAACTTTGCGACGCTCACGATCGTGCCCGCCGCACCGCTCGCGCCCAGCGAGCAGGTCGCCTTCGGCTATCGCGGCGACGGCAAGGACGTGATCGCCGCGGCCGTCGTCGTGGATTCGCCGGAGATCAAGATCCGCATCCTCCACTTCAGCGGCGCGGGGGTTACGAACGGCGGTTCCGGCGGGGTCGACCCCGCATTCATCGCGCTCGGCAGCGACGCCGAGCGCCGGTTCGAGAGCACGATCAACGAGCTGATCCAGGCCGAGCGTCAGCGGATGCTCCGCAACGAGGCGGGCGAGGAAAGCCTCATCGAGCAGATCGGCGAGGTCCTCGATCAGTTCGAGGCAGAGGTCGTGAAGGCGCGGGTCCGGGCCGCGAGCGACAGCTGTGATGCCGGCAAAGCCGCCGTTCAGACTGTCCTCACCCTGCAACGAACCCGCCAGCTTCTCGGGCTTGCCGGCGGCGACACCTCGTCCGCCGACCTCGCCGACGTCCTCAACAAGGCCGTGCGGGCATGTGTGCTCGAGGAGTTCACGGCGTGCGTCGAGCATCACCGGTTCTTCCTGATGCTCGGCGTATATCACCTCGTGCTTCGCCAGCACGCGATCTTTCCCGTCCTGACGTCCGGCACGCTCGCGGAAGCGCGAGACCTGACGGTCAAGTGCCTGACCTTCAAGCTGAAGCTCGAGTCGACGGCACACTTGAACCAGGCAGGCTGGACCCACGACTCGTCAGTGACGGCAGAGGTGATCCTGCGATTCAACCCTGAAGAGCTGCTGATCAACGGCGCGGCGACGTACGAGAACACGACGTACGAGTCGCACATGCCGAGCTGCAGCGTCGCGACAACGACCGGTGGTGCCACGATTGCAATTCTCGGCCTCTTGTTCGAGGTCGAGTCCGGCAAACCCGATGCGAACGGCGACTACCCCGACGCAGGCGTCAGTGGCTACGACTTGAGGTACGCGGTCGACAACTCGGGCGAGACGGCGGCGATCACTTGTCCCGACGGCGTAGCGCTCCCCGCCTCGCCGTATCCCGTGTGGAGCCTGTGCTACTACGACGCGCGCGTCGACCAGATCGACACCGGCTCGGGCCTTCGGCAGACGGAATGGGACCTCCACCCAGCCGGCGACGAGCTCCTTGCCGACAAGGTCTGGGACAAGGTCGGGATCGAAGACCCGTCGTGCAATGAGAAGGGCTCCTTCGAGCTGCACCACGCCCCGGGCGCCTGACCGCGTCTGGATCAGTGGCCCCAATCGGGGAGGTCGTTCTGGTTCCACTGCCCCTCGGTAGCCTCGCCATGCGTGCCACGTCGATCGGTCATGGCCCGACGCAACGGTCGACCGCCTTGTAGTTCTCCTCGCCCATCTCGACCGTGCGTTGTTGCCGAACTCACGCGTCAAGCTGATCGGCAGGGGGCTGGCGATCGACGATCTGCTGCCTCGCGAGCTGTGGCGAATCACGGTCGGGCTTACAGCTCGCCTGTGATGAACGCTTCGGGAGCGCCGTGCCGACGAAGGGCCGCTTCCAGCTCGGCGGGGAATCTCCGCAACACTGTTGCCGCTGGTGAAAGGGGAACGAACACCGGCAGCAGCGTCGATTCGCTGACGAACAACACGACCTGCGGCTTCCAGAGGTTCGCGCCGGCATCCCGGCCGAGCACCGATCAGGCACCGCATCGCTACATCTGGCAGCGGTGCTCGTCCCATGACGTCCGGTGCATCATGCTCGGGTTGTGGCCGCCGCTGAAGCCGCCCATGACGTGTGCGCAGTGCGACACGTGGCTTCCGAAGTTGTGCTTGTCCTGGGCGGATTGGGCGGCGACGGGTCCGGCGGCGGAAAGACCCCCGATCGCCATTGCAACGACAATCGCGCCTCTGGTGAGTTGTTTCTTCATGATTGAACTCCTTGGTTGAACCTGATGGATTCAGGATGACTTGCGCTTGTGTTGAGCGGGACATCGCGGTGAGCGCTGATTTCCTTGCGAGAACCAGGGCAGCCAGCCACATCTCATCGCGCCCTTCAGATGACCGCGTGGGTCGCCGTTCGCAATTACTTGCCGGATGGAGCCTTGCCCGACCGGAGCACATCCAGGCGATGCTGGTACTCATCGCCTTCGATCTCTCCGGCTGCGAGCCGATCGGCGAGAATCCTTTCCGCTGAGTCGTTCGCACCGTGCTGGGATCGATTCGTCGAGCGGACGAGGGCCACGATCGCCCAGGCCACGAGCCCCCAGAATGCGACCATGCCGATCGTCATCAGCGCCCAGTTCCATGTCGACCAACCGTCGTTCCAATTCCAATGCATGGCATTGCCTCCTCGTTTCAGTGTGATTCCATTAGGGCACTTGGGACGCGTCGACGCATCGGTGGCCTCCACGGATTCCTGTTGCGGGACAGTACGGACCTGCTCTCGAGCCGGCAATGTGGGCGAGTGCTGAGCGGAGCGCAGGGCAGAGCTCTTCGGCGATGAAATCGCGGCTGAGCCACTCGCCGGCGCCGTCATGAAGCGCAGCGTGGCGGTAGGCAGGATCGGGCTCGGGGCCGATGACAACGACCCGTGCGAGCGCGAAGGTCGGGGGTAGCTGGCCACGAATCGTCGCAAAATCGGCAGTGTCGACGAGCACGAGGTCGGGGTGCAGCGAGGCATCGTGGCCGATTTCCGAGACACTGTCGATTTCTGAGACAGTCCAGCAGCCATGGTCGCGGTGGAGGAGTTCAACCATGAGCGCCCTCATCGTGCGGTGGGCGACGACCAGAACGACGTGCGGCCGGGAGCTCGACACGGCACACACGTCGGCGCGCGTTGTCGTCATCCACCCATTCTGCGACGTTGCGGCGGCTAGGGCATCCGCGCTGACTACGGACCTGTGCTTCGGCAGGTCACGGACTGGCTTCGTCGTCGAGCAGCCCGGCCTCCTTGGCGCGACGGACCAATTCGGCGCGGTTGCGCACGTTGAGCTTCTGGTGGATGTGGGATCGATGGGTCTCCACGGTGCGCACCGACACATACAGCCGTTCACCGATTTCGGCATTGGTCAGCCCGAGCGCCATCATCCGCAACACCTCGAGCTCGCGATCTGACAGCTCACCTCCGGGTCCTGCGAGACGGGCGGGCGTAGCGTCAGGGGCGAGCAAGGCGGCGCCCAATGTCGGATGCACATACTGCCTCCCGCTGGCCACCTGTCGAACGGCTTGGACCAATTCGATGTCGGCGGCCTCCTTGACGAGATAACCAACTGCGCCGGCCTCGAACGCCCGCCGAAGGTACGCGATGTCATCGTGGACAGTCAACACGAGCACCCGGGTCGCCGGACTGACCCGAATCACCTCGGCAGTCGCGTTGATTCCGCTCCCGTCTGGCAGACCGAGATCCATCACGAAGACGTCAGGCGAACAGGCCACGGCCACGGCCACGGCCTCCTTGACACTGCCGGCCTCGCCGACCACCTCGAGGTCGTCCTCGGCGTCAAGGATTCGTCGCAGACCGCTGCGCACAACGCCATGGTCGTCGCACAGCGCGACCCGCACTACATCAGACAAGAGGCAGCTCCAGCCGCACCGTCGTGCCAGTGCTAGTGCCAGTGCCCGTGGTCGACGAGAGTTCGACCGTACCGCCGACGAGGTCGGCCCGTTCGGCCATGCCTTTCAGCCCGAGGTGCCCACGCGTCGGTACGGCGTCGGTCTCAAAGCCGACACCGTCGTCCTCGACCAGAGCTCGCACTCGTCCTTCGGCGACGATCACCGTGATGCTGGCCGTAGCAGCACCGGCGTGGCGGGTGATGTTGGTCAACGCTTCCTGGACGACACGGTAGACG
>JANOYI010000457.1:0-2550 GCA_031428795.1 Ilumatobacteraceae bacterium
CTGGTGTACGGGGCGACGGATCGGTTGGTGTTGATGGCCAAGGTCACCGAGGAACATCCCCGGGTCTATTCGCAGTGGTCTCATTCGGAGTTGGCGGCGGAGATGCGTGCGGCGTCGATTCCCATTTCGGCGTCTCAGATCGGTCGGATCCTCGCAGCTGACGATGTCAAGCCACATCGGGTGCAGGGCTGGTTGACAAGACGAGACACGCCCGAGTTCTGGGCGCAGGCTGCGGACGTGTGCGGCCTGTATCTGTCGCCGCCGGCGAACGCGGTGGTGTTGTCGATCGATGAGAAGACCGGGATCCAGGCCAAGTCACGCAAGCACCCCACCCAACCCGTGCGACCGGGCCGGCCAGAGCGACGCGAGTTCGAGTACGTCCGCCATGGCACTGCGTCGTTGATCGCAGCGTTGGATGTCGCCACCGGCAAAGTCACCGCTACCGACGTCGCCCGGAACGACTCGGTCCACTTCATCGAGTTCCTCGAGCAGATCGACACCACGATCGACCCGGAACTCGCGATCCATGTCGTGCTCGACAACGGCAGCTCGCACCGATCCAAGGCCACCAAGAAATGGTTCGTCGAGCACCCCCGGTTCGTTGTCCATCACACCCCGGTCCACGCGAGTTGGTTGAACCAGGTCGAGTCGTTCTTCTCGATCCTGACCCGCAAGGTGCTCCGTCGCGGCGAGTTCGACTCACGCACCGATCTCGTCCAACGCATGCTCGACTTCATCGAACACCGCAACCACACCGCCACCCCGTTCAAATGGGTCTACAACGCCACCCGCACCGCATGACCACGTTCAACCCACTTCTGAGCGGCAGCACTAGCGTGCCGTGATGCGAACGAGGACGAGGGCGCGCTCGTGGAGCCTGATCTGCAACTGGGCTCGAGCTTGCAAGCTGACGCTCACCGAACGATGTTCACCGGTGCTCCTCGGCACGGCCCGGATGGTTCAATGTTGAGGAAGTATGCGGGTGCCGGGCACCATCAGTGGCCGCCATGACCAGTTCCGTCGAGAAAGCCGGCGGCGACCCAGAGCCCCGAAAACAGCGTCACCCCACACAGCAACACCGCGCTAACGCTTCGCCACGTCAGCGCTCGACGATCCTCGCGCAGACAAAACGCGGGATACGCGATCACGACTCCAACACTCGCAAGGACTGCTCCAGCGCGAGGCCCGTCAAGAAAGTGCTGGACGGACCCCGAGAGCATCCCGGTGCCTAATGCCACGAGCGTGGACACGCTCAGGAAACGAAACATCTGGCGGTCGATGCGGAATTGGGCCTCGATCAGGAACTTCAGACAGTAGAACAGCATGCCGAGCCCGATGAGGACCCCGTACTTCAGGCTGCTCCCACCGAGTGTCCCGGCGTGAACGACGCTTCCCGAGATCAGACCGATCCCGATGTACTGCGCCAGATGGGCAGAGAAGGACCGGACCAGATAGACATCGCCTCGATCGTCGGGCAGGTGCGGCCCGGACTCTGCCGGCAGGACGCTCGTTTCCAATTTCAGGGTCATTTTCTTGCTCTCCTCTTCCTTGGGGGGTCTTCATCACGGAACTGCACACCATCCCCTGAGACAGCGTCAGCGCCAAGGATGCGGCTGCGCGGGGAGAGCACCATGGTAACTACGACATCCTGTAGTTTCACAACTGGGCGGTGCCCGGGCATCGAGTGATGGCACCGTCGACGCTTCGGACGTTCCTGCGGTCGTCCACGTTCGGACATGTCCGCGAGTTGGTCAACGGCCGGGCACTCGAACGGGCCTGGGCAGCGGGCGTCAAACCGCTTAAGCGGGCGGCGGCTCAGGCTTCGGCGAGCCACGTATCGATCAGTTTGCGGGCGATCGAAATTGGTGGCGGAATCGATGGCAGTGCATCGCGTGTGTACCACTGCGCATCGACGATCTCGCTGGGCTCGCACACGATGTCGCCGCTCTCCCACGCTGCGCGAAAGCCGATCATCAGGCTGTGCGGGAACGGCCACGGCTGGCTGCCGCGGTAGTCGACGCTGCCAACGACGATGCCGACCTCCTCCTGCACCTCACGGATGACGGCTTCTTCCAGCGACTCGCCGGGCTCCACAAAGCCGGCCAGGCAGGAGTACATCGGCCCACGGAACTGCACACCCTGAGCGAGCAAGATCTGCTGGGCGGGGCCAGCTTCACCTTTGGTGATCAGCGTGATCATCGCCGGCGCGAGGCGCGGGTAGGCCAGCAGTCCGCACGCCGGGCATTTCATCGAACGATCGTTGGCCGACTGGTCCGTGGGCGTGGCGCAGCGGCCGCAAAAGCGGTGGGTGCGCGCCCACTCGGCCAACTGCACGGCGCGACCGGCAACCGCCCATTCGGGCTCGGTGGACCGGCCGTACAGCGAGTAGAGGTCGAGTGCGGCGCCGTACGAAGGGTCTTCGCCGTGCGGCACATCGACAGCCCAACACGCTTCATCCCCCAGCATGCCCAGGAAGTGCAGGGGCCAGCTCTCGTCGGCTGCGCGGACGTCGATGAACACCGTGGTTCCGATGACGTGGATGTAGCGGTG
>JANOYI010000458.1:0-4062 GCA_031428795.1 Ilumatobacteraceae bacterium
GGCCGATCGGCTTGAGCACCATGCAGTGGGTGCGGGCGGCCGGCGCCGGCGTCGTCATCGTGGTGGAGCCGAACGTGCAGCGTCGTGAACTCGCACTCGCACTCGGCGCGCACCACGCCGTCGAACCGGGCGCAGCGGCGAAGCAGTTGATCGACGAGCTCACACACGGCCTCGGCGCCGACATCGTCTACGAGTGCGTGGGTCGGCCGTTCGCTGTTCAGTCCGCCGTCGACATGGCTCGGCGCGGGGGTGCCATGTGTTTGATCGGGCTTGCCGAGGGCGACGCTCCTATCTCGCCTGGCGTGTGGCTGGTGAAGGAGATCGCAGTGACGTCGTCGCTGGCGTACCTGCACGAGGAGTTCGAGATGGCGATGGGGATGATCGCCGATGGTCGCGTCGCCGTCGAGCCGTTGCACACCTCCACCGTCAGCCTCGCTGGTTTCGCAGGAGCGTTGGCCGACCTCGCCAGCGGTACGAGCAATCAGACGAAGGTGCTCGTCAACCCGAACTGGAGCCAATGATGGGAATCGCTCACGACCTCTACGACATGACCGGCAAGGTGACAGTAATCACCGGTGCAGGCCGAGGCATCGGTGAGGGCATTGCCACCGTGCTCGCCGACGCGGGTGCCGCAGTGGTCTGCGCTGCCCGGCGAACCGCGGAGGTCGAACGCGTGGCTGCCGAGATTCGTGCGGCCGGAGGTCGGGCCCTGGCGGTGACCACCGACGTCACCGACAAGGCGGCGATCGCTGCACTCGCGCAGGCCGCGGTTGACGAGTTCGGCTCGCTCGATGTGTGGGTCAACAACGCCGGAGGTTCCTCGGTGCGCACTCCACTGACCGAGCTCGACCCGGCCGAATGGACGCGCACGATGGACCTCAACATGACGGCCGTCTATCGGTGCACGCTGGCCGCCATCCCGCACATGCTGGCCGACGGCCGCGGTGGCTCGATCATCAACATCACCTCGATGGCGTCGTTCGTCGGCGTCCCCGGAAGCGGCCACTATGCCGCCGCCAAGCGAGCGGTCAACTCGCTCACGGAAACGTTCGCGCTCGAACTGGCACCAGCAATTCGAGTCAACGGCATCGCGCCCGGAGCCGTGCCGACCGAGATCATGATGCAGGCGCTGGGAGTCGACGAGGAGAGCGTGCAGGGCATGGCGCGGCGAATTCCGCTCGGCCGCCTCGGCACCCCGACCGACCTCGGAGCGGTCGCGCTGTTCCTTGCCTCCGACGCGTCGGCATGGATCACCGGTCAGACCCTCGCAGTTGCAGGGGGGCGCTGACATGGCGTTGCTGGAAGCCCGTGGATTGACGGTCAGTTACGGCGGAGTCCATGCCAACGACTCGATCAACCTCGACTGCCACGACGGGATGTTGGTCGGGCTGATCGGCCCCAACGGCGCAGGCAAGACCACCTTCATCGATGCCATCACTGGCTTCACGCCGATCACGCAGGGTGTGGTCATGTTCAACGGCGTCGATCTCGCCGGGATGGGCCCTGACAAGCGCGCTCTCCTCGGTCTCACGCGAACCTTTCAGTCGCTCGAACTCTTCGAGGACCTGAGCGTTCGTGACAACTTGCTGGCAGCCGCAGAGCGACCGCGTTGGTACTCGCTGTTGTCTGATGTGGTGATGCCGCGGCGTCACGAAACACGTCATCACGCCCAGGTCGAATGGGCGCTCGACTTGATGCGGCTCACCGCCATCGCCGACGCGATGCCCAGCGACCTCAGCCATGGGCAGCGCAAGCTGGTCAGTGTGGCCCGGGCGTTGGCTGCACGGCCGAAGCTGGTGCTGCTGGATGAACCAGCGGCTGGTCTCGACACAACGGAGAGCCTTCTCCTCGGTAAGCACCTCCGTGAATGCCTCGAACACGGGACGGGCATGTTTCTCATCGACCACGACATGGGGTTGGTGCTCAATGTCTGCGATTACATCTACGTACTCGACTTCGGCCGCATCATTGCGCAGGGTCCTCCCGTCGTCGTTCGCGCCGACCCGGCCGTGATCGCCGCCTACCTCGGGGCATCCGCCGAGCAATCCAGGCCAGTCACATGACCGAGTGGCTGATCAATGTGCAGGGGCTGCATGCTGGCTACGGGGGAATCCCTGTCGTTCGCAACCTCAACCTCACGGTGGGGCCCGGCGAGGTGGTCGCACTCCTCGGCCCGAACGGCGCAGGCAAAACCACGACTCTGCTGACGCTGTCCGGTCTGCTCGCCCCCATCGAGGGCAGGGTGGAAGTGCTCGGTGAGATCGTCGATGGCAGCAGTCCTCACCGAGTTCCGCGGAGGGGTTTGGCGCACGTCCCCGAGGACCGATCGTTGTTCTTCGATCTCACCGTCGACGAGAACATTCGCCTCGGCTTGAGGGGCAACCGCGCGTCGCGTCGCGCCGCACACGAGCGGGCGATGGACCTGCTGCCGGCGCTGAAGCCGCTCGGTGGTCGACCCGCTGGATTGCTGTCAGGCGGCGAGCAGCAAATGCTGGCCGTCGCCCGCGCGCTGGTGTCGAACCCGAAGGTTCTGCTGGTCGACGAGATGAGTCTGGGCCTCGCGCCGATCATCGTCGAGCGTTTGCTGCCGATCGTTCGTGACATTGCCGACCAGACCGGTTGCGGCGTTCTGGTGGTCGAGCAGCACGTGCACATGGCCCTGCAGGTGGCCGACCGTGGCTACGTGCTGAACCATGGTGAGGTGCGCCTCGAAGGAACCGCCGCCGAGTTGGCTGCCAACCGAGAAGTGCTCGAGGCGAGCTACCTCGGCGGGGACGTGGCGCACTGATGGCGGACGCTCTCGCTCACTCCAACCCGTTCGCGTCAGATCTGCTAGCGGGTCGGACAGCACTGGTAACCGGAGGTGGAACAGGTCTGGGTCGCGCGATCGCCCTCGGGCTGTCGGCCGCAGGCGCCCGCGTAGTGATTGCGGCGCGTCGCGAAGATGTATTGCGTGCGACAGCATCCGAAATTTCCGCGTCCAGCGGCAACGAGGTGGCGGTCGACCTCGTCGACATCCGTGACCGGTCCACCGTCGAAGCACTGAGCCAGCGCCACCAGATCGACATCCTCGTCAACAACGCCGGCGGCCAGTTCCCGCAGAAGGCGCGCGACTTCAGCCCGCGCGGATGGAACAGCGTCATCGATCTCAACCTCACCGGTACGTGGTCGATGACGCAGGTGTTCGGCAACCAGATGCTCGACGCGAACGGCGGCAGCATCGTGCAGATCGTGGCCATCGTCGGGCGGGGAATTCCGGGCATCGCCCACAGCGCTGCGGCGCGCGCTGGCGTGATCGAGTTGGCCAAGACGCTGGCCTTCGAGTGGGGGCCGAAGGTGCGCGTGAACTGCGTGGCACCCGGCGCCTTTCGCACTGATGGCTGGGAAGCCACCTACGACGCCGAGGTGGGTAGCGACATGTCGGGCGTGCCGCTGCCCTATCCCGGTAGCCCGGCCGACATCGCCAACGCGGCGGTGTTCCTGGCGTCGCCCGCTGCTGCCTACATCACGGGCGAGTGTCTCTACGTCGACGGTGGCCATGCGCTTCACGGCCCCATCAGCGCACTTCCCGCCGACGGGTATCCGGAACGCAATTTGACCATCGAAGGGCACATCACATGACCGCGTATCTCATCGCCAACTACGACGTCGTCGATCCCGATCTGTACCGGAGCTACCAAAAGCAGTCGCGGCCGATCATGGCCGGTGGCGCCAAGCTGCTCGTTCTCGATGGTGCTTCGGTGTGCAAAGAAGGCACTCCGGGCGCGCAGACCGTGGTGATCGAGTACCCGACCAAGGAGGCCGCGCTGGCGGCCTACGAGTCCGACGAATACCAGGCGGTTGTTGGAATTCGACTCTCCGCGACAACGAACGGGCGCAACGTCATCGTCGACGGCTTCGTGATGCCGTCGTCGTGACGTCGGCTCAGTCGGCCTTCGGTTCGCGGCTCCACAGGACGTCGAAGTCGCGGGCGATGTCGAGCACCTGAAACGCGCGGCC
The DNA here is from genome assembly GCA_031428795.1 of Ilumatobacteraceae bacterium. Taxonomy (GTDB): domain Bacteria; phylum Actinomycetota; class Acidimicrobiia; order Acidimicrobiales; family Ilumatobacteraceae; genus UBA668. Next base: position 4,000 of record JANOYI010000458.1, read on the forward strand.
GATTCCCACGCAAAAGCCGCAGGTGATCGTGAGTTCGAGCAGCTCGACATCGGTGAACAGCGC
>JANOYI010000459.1:0-6490 GCA_031428795.1 Ilumatobacteraceae bacterium
TGAAGTGCTGTCGACCGTGCCGGAAGTGCGAGACGCTGTCGAGCCCAAGGCGCTTCCTGCAGGTGACAGCGTGGGGGAGGTCTCATTCCGCCACGTCGACTTCGGCTACGACAGCGACAACCAGGTGCTCAGCGACTTCGATCTGCGTATTCCAGCCGGAGCATCGGTGGCAGTGGTGGGTGCGACCGGCAGTGGCAAATCGACCGTGGCCCGACTGCTGGTTCGGTTCTATGACGTGAATGAGGGTTCCATCAGCATCGATGGTGTCGACGTGCGCGATCTCACGCTGGCCGACCTGCGTCACTCAGTCGCGATTGTGTTCGAGGACACGTTCCTGTTTCACGACACAGTTGCGGCGAACATCGCCTTCTCCCGCCCCGATGCGTCGCTGGCCGATGTGGAGGCGGCCGCCACCCTGGCCGGTGCGCATGACTTCATCCTCCGCCTTCCCTTGGGATACGAGACATTGCTCGGCGAGCGCGGCTTCTCGCTCAGCGGCGGCCAGCGTCAGCGCGTTGCGCTCGCTCGCGCGATTCTCGCCAACCCGCGAGTGCTCGTCCTCGACGATGCCACCAGCGCCGTCGACCCCTCGAAGGAGCACGAGATCCGCGAGGCCATGACGACGGTGATGAAGGGGCGCACGACCATCGTGATTGCTCACCGGCCGGGCACCATCGCCCTCGCCGACACCGTGGTGCTGCTGGACGAAGGCCGCGTCGTGGCCACTGGAACGCACGACAATCTGCTCGCTACCAGCGAGCGGTATCGGGCCGTGCTCGCCGCCCTGGCCGAACTGGATGCTGATGGCGAAGCTGTAGCCGCCGCGGAGGTGGGCTGACCATGTGGGCCTCGGGTGGGGTGAGCGATGAAGACAAGCTGGACCGTGCCGAGACCGGCCGCGTTCTGCGCCGCTCGTTGCAGTTTGCGCAGCCGTATCGCCGCACCATCTGGTGGGCAGTTGGTTTGGTCTCGATCTCTGCGCTGTGCACCGTTGCGGGTCCGGTGTTCGTCAAGGTCGGGCTCGACCACGGCATCACCAACTCAAACGCCAGCGCGCTGAATTGGGCGGTCGGCGGATTCATCCTGACGGTCATCATCGGCTACTTCGTCGCTCGAGCCCAGCAACTGGCGATCAACCGCGCTGGCGAAGGATTTCTGCGCGACCTGCGCGTCGCAGTCTTCGATCGGCTGCAGGCGCAGTCGATGGCGTTCTTCGATCGCAACAAGGCCGGCGTCCTGGTGTCGCGGATGACTGCCGACATCGAGAGCATGGGCGAGCTCATCCAATGGGGGTTGCTGCAGTTCGTCGGGGCCGGGCTTTTGCTGTTCATGACGCTCATCCTGATGACGGCGCTCAGCTGGCAGATGACGTTGGTCGTGATTCTGTTCGTCGCACCAATACTGGGCCTCGCGTCGATGCGCTTTCAGCGGCTCTCCAACGTTGCGTACCTCGACGTCCGCGAGCGCGTTGGCACCAACCTGTCCAACCTGCAGGAAGGCATCACCGGCGTTCGTGTAATTCAGGCGTACGGCCGTGAGGCGGAGACGCAACGCCGCTTCGTGTCGTCGAATCGTTCGCTGTACGGAAGCCACCTGCGCAGCGTGAGGATCAGCACGTGGTACTTCGGGTTGGTCGAGTGGTCGGGCATCGTGTCAATCGCGCTTGTCGTGGGTGTTGGAGGCGTCCTGGTCCACCGCGGCTCCGTTGGCTTCGGCACTGTGGCGGCGTTCATCTTGTTGCTGGCCAACTTGTTCGACCCTGTGCAACAGCTGTCGCAGCTCTACAACACGGTGCAGAGCGCGGCCGCCTCGCTGCACAAGCTGTACACGTTGATGGACACTGTTCCCGACGTGTCCGAGCACCCAAAGGCCGTGTCGCTGCCAGCAACAGGTGTGCTCGCGGCGCACCACATCACATTTGCGTATGAGGGCAGCGAACGCCCCGCGTTGAGCGAGGTCAGCCTCGCGGTCGCTCCCGGTGAACGGTTGGCTCTGGTGGGGCCGACCGGTGCCGGGAAGAGCACGCTGGCCAAGCTGCTCAGCCGGTTGTACGACCCCACCAGCGGCTATGTCACGTTCGGTGAAGTCGACCTCCGGGTCGCGTCGCTGCAGTCGCTCCGGGAGCGAGTCGTCGTCGTTCCCCAGGAAGGGTTCCTGTTCGGCGGCACGATCCGCGAGAACGTTCGTATCGCCCGCCCTGGGGCCACCGACGACGAGGTGGCGACGGCACTGCGCGCGATTGGTGTGTTGGAGCGTTTCGAGGAGTTCCCGGCCGGTCTCGAGACCGAAGTTCGCGAGCGCGGGTCACGGTTGTCAGCAGGTGAGCGCCAGCTCGTGTCGCTCGCGCGGGCAGCCCTCGTTGACCCGTCGGTGCTCGTGCTCGACGAGGCAACCAGCAACCTCGACCCTGGCACCGAGGCCGTCGTCGAGAAGGCGCTCGAACGCTTGATGGAGGGGCGCACGGTCATCGTGGTCGCTCACCGTCTCAGCACCGTTCGTCGCGCCGACCGGATTGCGGTCATCGACCATGCGCATTTAGTCGAGCTGGGCACGCACGACGAACTGGTTGCCCAAGGCGGTCGTTACGCAGCCCTGGCTGAAGCCTGGGAACGGTCCCAGCCAACAGCAGCGAGCTGACGCGATCAGGCCCGGTCAAACGCGAGGATGAACTCGAGCAGTCCGTTGTCCTCGGTGCTGATTGTCCCGAACGACGGGTTCGGAATCCCGAAGTCGGAGAACAGCACTGGAATCTTGCCGAGCACGCCGACCCGTCCGTTGGCGAATGTGGCCTCAACCTCGAACGTGACCGACTTGGTCGTGCCGCGCAGGTTCAAGTCTCCAGTCGCACTGGCGGTGATGGTGGTGCCGTCGGTTGGGACCTGCAGGAAGTCGATCGGCGCGGTGAGTACGAACGTGGCGGTCGGGAAGTTGGCAACATCCATGATGCGGCCGTTGAACTGGCCATCGCGGCGCGACTCGATACTTTTGAACGTGGTCATATCGACGGTGAACTCGCCAGCTGTCACCGTGGTGGCGCCGATTGAGAAGGCACCAGTGACAGCCTGGGTGCGGCCGTTGGCTGTGGTATCGAAGCCGTTGATGCTCTCCTCGACGCGGTAGCCGACCTCCGAGCCATCAGCGATCACCCATTCACCCTCCACCCCGTCGACCACTGGTGTAGCGACGGTGGTCTCGGTGACGGCTGCCACCGTCGTCACTGGCGCATCGACAGCGACAGTGGTGGTCGCCTTCAGCAAGTCCTTCACGTCGCTGCTGTCGAACTCTTCGTCGGGCTGGTTGATGAACTTGGCGTAGATGAACGAACCGCCGATCACGAGCACCGCGATCGCGACGACGACGGTGACGATCTTCTTCCAGTGCTTCTTCATGACAGTCCTTCGGAGGCAGGCGCGAAACGGTTCGCTGCAAGATGTTTGCACACGCAACGAAGCCGGCAGTGGCAGCGATGCCTGACACCCAAGTCGCCCTTACCTGTCGCGGTCGTGACCACCAACAATGCTGGTCGCAGCCGCGACAGGTTCGAGCAAGCGCGGCGTGCGAGTTCGGTGGGCGGGCGTGGGTGCGCAAGACTTCGGGCATGACTGCAACTGTGCTGATTGCTCGCACCACTCCCAAGACCGTCGACGCTGTGGCCGTGCCGGTTGGTGCCACCGGCACCGTGCCCCGATCGCTAGGGCTGAGCCGTGCTGCGCTTGCCGCCGTCGGGTTCGAAGGAAAGGTCGGCCAGACATTGGTCGTCCCGTCGGGTACCGGGCCGGCACAGATCGCTATCGGCATTGGTGTGCCCGGATCGCTGACCGTGCAGACCTTGCGCAACGCGGCTGGAGCCGTCGTGCGCGCTGCTGGCAAGCGGGCGGTGGTGGCCACGAACCTGGCCGACCTGGATGGCGTCGATGCGGCCAAGGCCGCCCAGGCCGTGGTGGAAGGCGGCTTGTTGGCCGGCTACCGCTTTGCCGGCATCAAGAAGGAAGCCAACAAGGGTTCGCTCACGCAGTTGGTGTTGGTGGTCGGGGAGAAGCGGGCCAACGGCGCAGGAATCGGCAGCGAACGCGGGCAGGCAACGGCTGCGGCGACCTTGCTCGCCCGCGACCTGGCCAACCTTCCGCCGGCATACATGACCGCACGGCACATGGCGGAGAAGGCCGTGGAAGTCGCCCGCGCGAGCGGGCTGACCGTAGAGGTGTTCAACCGCGACCAACTGGCCGAGATGGGCTGCGGCGGCATGCTTGGTGTCAATGCCGGCAGCGTCGAACCGCCGCGCATGGTGCGGCTCACGTATACGCCGCGCAACGCCGTCGGCCATGTCGCGCTGGTCGGCAAGGGCGTGATGTACGACTCGGGTGGCCTCAGCCTGAAGCCCAGCGACGGCCAGATCGCGATGAAGATGGACATGAGCGGCGCCGCTGCAGTGCTGGCAACGATGGGCGCCCTGAAAGCCATGAAGTGCAAGGTGAAGGTCACCGGCTATCTGATGTGCACCGACAACATGCCCGGTGGCAACGCCGTCAAGCTCGGTGACGTGCTCACCTTCCGCAATGGCAAGACCGCCGAGATCCACAACACCGACGCTGAAGGTCGGCTCGTGCTGGCCGACGGCCTGTCGTTGGCTGTGGAGGATGGGCCCGACGCAATCGTCGACATCGCCACCCTCACCGGTGCGTGCATGGTGGCGCTTGGAACCAAGGTGGCGGGCGTCATCGGCAACGACCAGTCGGTGGTCGACAAGCTGCGCACGGCCAGTGCGGCCACCGACGAGCAGGTGTGGCAGTTGCCGTTGGAGAAGGCCTACCGCAAGCAGCTGGATAGCAATGTTGCGGACATGCGCAACATCGGTGGGCCGCCAGGCGGCGCCATCACCGCTGCGCTTTTCCTGTCTGAGTTCGTGGGTGACGTGCCGTGGGCGCACATCGACATGGCAGGGCCAATGGCGGCCGACGCTGACGACGGCTGGCTGAGCAAGGGTGCCACCGGCTTTGGTGCACGTCTACTCATCGAGTTCGCTACGAATTGGGTCAAGTAGAGGCAGGCGTGCGAGTGGTGGCGAACGCTGTCGCCTCCACAGCGGCGGCGGGCGAGACGCCAATGGCCAGGAGCTGACGTTCCACGAGTTCGGGCTCGTCTCCGGCAGCCACCATCGCGGTCGCCAGAGCGCAGCCGCGTTCGAGGTCGGTGAGCGTGAACTCGCGGACCTTCCACTGCAGGTGCATTGCTTGCAATTGAGGTGGCATCCGTGAGAGGTGACGCGCCGCCACTGGCGGAACTTTGCGGCGCACGGCCAACCCACCGCCTGGCATCGGCTGGGACATGCCGAACAACTGGCAACGATGCAGGGCGCGAGCGAACGAATTCGATGTCCCCGTCGAGTAGGCGAGGCCCAGCATGCCAGCGGTCTCGGCGAGGTCGAGTTCGTACCCCAGCGGGTAGCGGTCCAACCCGGTCACCAATCGCCGTAGTGTCCAGGTGGCCGTTGGCCCCAGCACATTCAGCCAGAAGAGCTCGACGTAATTGGACCGAACGTCGAAGCCGACCGCGTCGACGATCGGGTCATGCCACGGCACCACCATCACAGTGGCGGGTTCGGCTTCCTGGACAACTGCTTGATTGAACGTAAGTGGCTCTATCGACATGACGACCCCCAGCGGGTGAGTTGAACAGTGGGGGAAGCCGCTCACCTCTACTGGGCATGGTGAGATCGCCGAATCGGCAAAATCGCCGCGAGACTGCATGGATGGGTGTGATGGAGACGGCCGCAGCATGGGTGCGGGCGGCGCGTCGGATCGTCGTGCTCAGCGGTGCGGGCCTCTCCACGGACTCTGGCATCCCTGACTTTCGTGGGCCGAATGGGCTGTGGACGCAGAATCCGGATGCCGAGAAGGCATCAACGCTGCAGAACTATCTAGACGATCCGGAATTGCGCAAGCGAGCGTGGCAGAACCGACTTGCGGCGCCTGCATTCACTGCGTCGCCGAACGCCGGCCACTTCGCCTTGGTGGATCTGGAGCAGCGCGGCCAGTTGTCCGCCATCGTGACGCAGAACATCGACGGGTTGCATCAGGCCGCTGGCAACGATCCTGCGAAGGTGATCGAAGTGCATGGAACGGTTCACTGGTCGCGCTGTTGGGGCTGCAACGACCGTCGGCCGATGTCGCAGATGCTCGACCGTGTGCGTCGCGGAGAGGCCGATCCGCCCTGCGAGATCTGTGGCGGGATCATCAAGAGCGACACGATTCTGTTCGGGCAGAACCTGGTGGCGCGTGTGATCGAAGCCGCCATGGTCGCCGCCGAGCGCAGCGATCTGATTCTCGCTGTCGGCTCCACACTCTCCGTCTACCCAGCGGCGAATGTGGTGCCGCGCGCCAAGTCTGCAGGCGCCTGCGTCATCATCGCCAACGGCGAACCGACGAAGATGGATCACTTCGCCGACGCAGTCCTCATCGGCTCCCTGTCCGACCTTCTTCCGACCCTCTGC
>JANOYI010000460.1:0-1682 GCA_031428795.1 Ilumatobacteraceae bacterium
GTGGTGCAGCTCGGCTCGAGCCCGGCGACTTACTTCAACGCCACATGAGCATCCGCTGGGGTACGCAACACAATCCGCGAAATTTGCCACGAAAGTGAAAGGAACGTCGTTCTCCTAGCTCTCACTGGCAGGAGAAGGACAGATGAGACATGCCCGACTACCGGCGGGTAACCCTGCCCCGGTAGCCTTGTAACCCATGTCTGCAGTACCCCACCGGCCAACGACACCGGACGGAGCCCAGGGGCTCGACCCCAATGCTCCGCTGAAGATCGCCTACCTCACCTACCGCGGCAAGCCGCACGTCGGTGGCCAGGGCGTCTACACCCGTCACCTCACCAAGGCACTGGTCGATCTCGGCCACACCGTCGAGGTCTACAGCGGCCAGCCGTACCCGGTGCTCGACGAGCGGGTCACGCTGCACAAGCTGCCCAGCCTCGATCTGTGGAACGACCACTTTCCCGGCCGCTTCCCCGGCTACTGGGAGATCAAGAGCAAGGGTGACGCCGCCGAGGTACTCACCCACCTGAAGGGCACTTTCGGCGAGCCGCTGGGTTTCAGCGTGCGCGTGTGGGAAGCGCTCAAGAAGCGCACCGGCGACTTCGACCTGGTACACGACAATCAGTGCCTCGGCTACGGCATTCTCGGCATCGAGAAGATGATGCCCACCATCGTCACCCTGCATCACCCCATCACGCGCGACCGAGCGCTCGAGATGGCGCACACCAAGGGTCGCCGCAAGCGGTGGAGCATCGGCCGCTGGTACAACTTCGTGAAGATGCAGGGTCGTGTTGCCAGCCGCATGCCGCGCGTTGTGGTTGTCAGCGAGAACAGCATCAAGGACATCCACACCGACATGAAGGTCAGCCTCGACCGCATGAAGTTGGTTCCCGTGGGCGTCGACCCCGAGCTGTTCACGCCGCTCCCACACGTGCAGCGCCAGCCCGGCCGGCTCATCACCACTGCCTCAGCCGACGTTGCGCTGAAGGGACTGTCGTACCTGCTGGAAGCAATGGCAAAACTGCGCACCGAGCGCGACGACATTCGCCTGACCATCATCGGCAAGCCACGCGAGGGTGCCAGCAACGACCTCATCGACAAGTTGGGTCTCCGGCCGCACATCGACTTCGTGTCGGGCGTTTCCGACGAGCGCATCGTCGAGCTGTACGCCGAGGCCGAACTGGCCGTCGTGCCCAGCCTGTACGAGGGTTTCAGCTTGCCCGCGATCGAGGCTATGGCGACGGGCATCTGTCTGGTCGCAACCGACGGCGGCGCGTTGCCCGAGGTCACCGGCCGCGATGGCGACACCGTGTTGCAGTGCAAGGCCGGCGATGTCGAAGCACTTGCGGCCACCATCCGCCGCGGCCTCGATGACGCCGAACTGCGCTCGCGTGTTGGTCTCGCTGGCCGCGCCCGCGTGGTTGATCGTTGGACCTGGAAGCACTGCGCCCAGATGACCGTCGACCAGTACCGCGAGGTTTTGGCCATGCCGGCCAACGTCGCCAAACTGCAGAAGAACGGCCGCCTGGGCAAGAACGGGCAACTGCACCAGAAAAGGACCACATAGCTCTTGCTCACTATCCGATTCGACGAGCTGGGCCTGCAGGCTGGCGATCTCGTGCTCGACGCAGGTGCCGGCTTCGGCCGTCATGCGTTCGAGATCGCGCGGCGCGGCGCCAACATCG
>JANOYI010000461.1:0-4239 GCA_031428795.1 Ilumatobacteraceae bacterium
GCGAAACGCGACCGCTTGTGTGGCGGTTTGGTACAGCATGTCGAGCGCCCCGCGGCCCCAGACTTCACCGTCGATCAACTCGCCGCCGAACGGGTCGCGGCTCCACCCATCGCGGTTCACCGGCACCACGTCCGTGTGCCCCATCAAACACACCGTCGGCGCGTTCGGATCGGTGCCTTCCATGCGAGCGACCAGCGAGGTGCGACCCGGCCGCGACTCGTACGTAGCCAGTTCGACACCGGGCCCTTCGAGGTAAGCGCGAAGTAGATCGACATTGCGCACCTCGCCGCCGGAATCAGGCGTCCCGTCGTTGACGCATTGCGTGCGAATCAAAGCCTGCAGCAACTCCGTGGAAGCCCCGGTGAGGTCAGTCGTCATACAGCGAACGTAGCCGCCGCGTCAGGGAGCTATGGCTTGCTGAACCTGAACTTGGCCACGTCCGAGTCGCCGATGACGAGCACGGTCAGCTGTCGACATCCGCGCCACGCCCGATCTGTCTTCCACTTTGCCGACCAGTAGCCGTTGCCCTCGTAGCGCACGCCGGCTTTGCTGAGTTGAGCTGATAGTTCAGGCCCGGTCACCACTGGGTCAGCGCCGCACGTGGTAGCGGCGGTTACGAGCGAGATGGTCGAAGGCGTGCTGACGCCCCTGCCCTGTGCATCGACCGTGCGCCACTGCAATGTGATGTTGTCGCCAGCATCCACATCGTGCCTGCCGTGGCTCTCATCGTCAGCGGTGAGTTGCTTGATCCGCACCCCGACGACGTAAGGGCACGGCACCGTCGCGGTATTGCCAGCCAGGTCGGCCGACGTGATGTAGGCCGTTCGCTGGCCAATGGTGGTGGAGGTCAACGACACGGTGGCGGTTGCATTTGCCACACCTGCACGGGCATCGGTGATGGCAGCGGTGAGCGTTTCCCCGATGGCGTTCAGGAGAATTGTCGGCGTCGCAGGACAGGTGATGGTCGGCCCGATCGTGTCGAGGGTGATGGGCGCTCCCGGGTCGACGATCACTCCATTGGCTTCCCCGTCTTCGTCGCCTTCACCGCCGTCGGTGAGGTGGAGGATGAAGTGCCGATCGTTGACCTTCGTGAACGCGGTGCCGGGTAGCGGCACCCACTGTCCATCTTGGATCTTGGCGTAGCCAGTTGCGGTGGTGGGAGTGGTGAGGAAGACGTCGATGTCGACGGTCGCTCCGACCGCAACGCCATCGACCGTGTAGGCGATGACTCCGTTGTCGACCGTTGCACCGGGCGGCGGAGTCGCCACCACGGAGGCCGGGTCGATCACTGTCACGGATGACAGCGTGAGTCCAGCGGGTACTGCAACCGTCACGTAGCCGCCGCCGGTAACGGGACTGGGCAGCGAGGTCACATTGCTCTGTTCGGAGTCCGGCACGAGGTCACCGTTGCCGTCGCCACCCGGCGCACCATTCTCGGTCGCCCCGGGCACGCCATCGGAGTCGGGATCCGTCGTCGCATGTGTCACGGTACACGACGCCGGTCCATGAATCTGAAAGGTGCACGTGGCCACGTCGCCCGCAATCAGTGTGAGTGGCACGCTCGCCGAAATTGCGATCGGGAAGGCCGCAAACGCAGCCACGTTGTACGTGCCACCGGCGATACCGGTGCCGATGTACTGACCGGCAGCGGGCTTGGTCGACGAACTCGGGCCACTCAGCCCGCCGGCGCTGCACTGCGAGAAGGTGGCCACCGGAACGGAGGGGTCAGTGCAGAATCCAAGGCCCCAGAAGCTGTATGGCCCACCGCTGATCGGGATTGGGTTGCCAGCCGGATCAAGCACCGTCGCTTCGATGCGAGCGGCTGCCTGCATCTGAATATCGATGCCGGTTCGTGTCTGGCCCAGCGCAACAGTGACCAGCGTGCCGTCCGCAGGAGACGTTGTTGATGGGTAGTACGTGAACGGTAGGTCGTCGATGGCGTTTACTTGAACCGTAAACGATCCTGGAATGAGTCCTCGGAGGACATACTCGCCGTTGGCGTCGGTGTACGTGTCGCTACCTGCGTACTGGCTTGTTAGGTCAATTGCGGACACACCCGTGCCGACGATCGGTTCACCGTTAGGCCCGGTGACGCGACCTGAAATGACGCCACCGACCTCGAGTCGGAAGTCGATGCCGGTCGTCGCCGCGCCCGGCACGACCGCTACCGGATCGGCGGTTGTCTGGCGGTACTGATTGAGGTAGTACTCGAAGGCAAGAGGGTCGCCTTGGCTCCCTGGACCAACCATCAAGGTGAAGTCTGCGGGCGCCAATCCGGTCAGCGTGTAACTGCCGGCGGCGTCTGTGAATGCGGACGCGCCGTAGCTGCCGAATGACTGCGGAAACCATGAGATGCCGACCGGTTGGATGAGGCTGGCGCTGACCGAGGCTCCGACGAGCGGTTGCCCGTTCGGTTGCAGCACGTGACCGGTAATGCTGCCGAGCGGCTGCAGGGCGAAGTTGACGGTGGTGACGGTGCCCGCAGTCAGTGTTGAGACGTCGGCCACCGATGGCACCGATGCGCCCGTCGCGAAGACTTGAGCCAAGCCTTGCTTTCCCGCAGTAGCTAGGTACTGGCCCGCAGCAAGCCCTTGGATCGTGTAGTCGCCGTTGACGTCGGTCATGGCGCTGGCCGCTGAGCCGAATGAAGGCGTCCCCTGCAGGAACAGTTGTACGCCAGCGCCTTGCAAGGCGTTGCCCAGCGAGTCGGTGACATGCCCGGTGACGGTCGCACCTGCAGCGAGTTCAGCGTTGATACCCGTTGTGGTGGTGCCTGCAGTGACGCTGACGAGATTGAAACTTGGATTTCCGTACTGCGGTTGATTGTCGTAGTTCTCGCCCAGGTAACCGGGAGCGGTGAAATTCACCTGCCAGGTACCGGGGGCGAGGCCGGTGATGGTGTAGTTCCCGTTGACGTCGGTGGTCGCTGGGCCGGCTCCGCTGTTCTGTGGCGGGTTCGGCCAGGCGTTGACGGTGGCGCCGACGATCGGCCCTGAGGATGAGGTCACCGTGCCCGAGATGGAGCCTCCCTGCACCATCGTGATCTGGCCGATGTTGATGAGCTGGTCGAATCCGACGTTCCACGTCGAAGCGAGCATTGAGCTGAGGGTGCTCGGCGCGTACGTGGTGATGAACCCTGCGCTGGACGCTCGCAGCCGATGACCGCCAGGTTCCGGGAGGTCGATCGTGAAAAGGCCGCCGGCGTCAGCGGTTGTGCCGCTGGCGGGTCCGAACATCACGTTTTCGCTGAATACGCTGGCGGCCACGGGATTGCCAACACTGTCGACGACTTGGCCGGTGAGTCGCGGTAGGCGCATGAGTGACTCGTTGATCGTTTGCGGGTTGCCAGCGTCGGCGTTGATAAGGGTCCCCGCGGGCGCCATGCCGTTCGCCGGGTATGTCACCTCGTCGTAAACCTCAGGTCGGTAGCCGGGCTTCGAGAACTGCAGCTGCACTGTGCCAATTGCCTCGAGTGCGTACGCCCCGTCGGCACCAGTCGTCGTGCTCCAGCCGCCAGCGGAGACGTACACGCCCGGCAACGGATTTCCCGCTGTGTCGATGACCACGCCTGTGATCGATTCGAACAGTGCGGTTGCGCTAGATGTCGTGACAACACCGACCGAACCAATGGCCAAGAGTGCTGAAATAGACAACTTCACCACGACGCCGACCCGCATAGCGACTCTCCCGTTTTGAGTGTTTGCGCGACTGTAGCGCTCACCGCGCGCACTGCGATCAACGCAACAGGTGTCAGTCGGCGAGCGCGGCGCTCAGCACTTCTTGGAATCTGGGCCAGCAGGTTTCGATCCAGGCTGGGTCGTCGTCGGCGAAGGCGGCTCGCACCTGGGCGCGCACGGCGGCTGCGTCGGGCGCGGTCGGGTCGCCGTAGCCGTGCAGCCAGGCGTCGGCGCGCAGCGACTGCAACACGGTGACACCGTCGACGGTGCCGTACTCGATGCAGATCGGTGTGACCTCGGCGTGAGGTGCCAGCTCGGCGGCAATGGCCAGCCAGTCGCCGACCAGCACCGCCGAGACGCTGTCGCCTGACATCATCGAGATCGCGTCCGGCCAGAGAGCCGCTGCGCGATCGAAGAGCGGATCGCCCGGTGCGGAACTGGAGATGAGCTCGCCGTGGCCCCACGGGCCCAGGCCGGTGTGCAGGTCGATGATGATGACGCGCTGCGCCCCGGTGAGGTTGGCTGCACACCACTCACGCAGCCAGCGGTGCGACCACACCGG
>JANOYI010000462.1:0-2844 GCA_031428795.1 Ilumatobacteraceae bacterium
GACGGCGGCGCCGAGGTCGTACTGGTTCACGCAACGTGCGGCACCGAACTCGAGCAGGGCTTCTGGTGCACGAACTGCGCCACCACCTTCGGCCCAACAGCTATTCGCGCGCTGGCTCCTGCCGCCACACCCACCGCGCGCGATAGAACGAAGACATGACAGTTTCAGCGATCGTGCTGGCCGCGGGCGAAGGGTCGCGCATGCGGTCGTCGCGCCCCAAGCCCCTGCACCTGATCTGTGGTCGCCCGATGGTGATGCACGTCATTCACGCGTTGGAAGTCGTCGCCCCTGAGCGCACAGTCGTGGTCGTTGGCCACGGTGCCGAGCAGGTCACCAAGAAGGTGCAGGAGCAGGCGCCCGATTGGGCCCACCTCACCTTCACCGAGCAAACCGTGCAGCGCGGCACCGGCGACGCGGCGATGGTCGGCTTGGGGGCGTTCCCCGGCGATGACCTCGACGACACCTCCACCGTCATCGTCCTACCCGGCGATACACCGTTGCTGCAGCCCGCCACCATCGACGCACTGGTCGCCGCCCACAACGCCAATGAGTACGCGGCGACGCTGATCACATCGGTGCTCGATGACCCCACCGGCTACGGCCGGGTCATCCGGGCACCATCCAAGACCGGCGACGGGCGCGTGCTGCGCATTGTCGAGCAGCGCGACGCAAACGCTGAGGAACGAGCCGCGCAGGAAGTGTGTACCAGCATGTACGCCTTCCGCCGCGACCTGCTCGGCCCCGCCTTGCGCCACCTCAGCCCCGACAACTCGCAGGGCGAGTACTACCTCACCGACGTCATCGGCTCACTCGCAGCCATGGGCCATCGCATCGGTTGTGTGCAAGCACCCGAGGCGGAGACGCAAGGCGTCAATGACCGCTGGCAGCTGGCACTGGCCGAGCGCGAGTTACGCAACCGGACCAATCGGCACTGGTTGCTCAACGGTGTCACCATGCTCGACCCCCGCCAAACATTCATCGATGTCACCGTGCAGCTCGGCCGCGACGTGACGCTGTACCCGGGCACGATTCTGCAGGGCGACACGGTGGTGGGCGATGGCTGCGAAATCGGCCCAGACACCAGGCTGACCGACTGTTCCGTGGGCGACGGCGCCACCGTGCAGAACACCGTCGGCGTAGAAAGCGAAGTCGGCAGTTCGGCGCGCGTTGGCCCGTACGCCTATCTTCCCAGCGGCAGCTCATTGGCGCCCGGCTCAACCACCGGCGCCTTCTACACTGCAGCGGCCGACACCGATCACGACACCGATGACGACAGCCCGAACGACAGCAGCAGCAACGACAGCGATGGCGGATGACATGACCCAACACGGGGGATCAATTCAAAAGGTCACAACGAAGCGAATGTCGCTGTACTCGGGGCGCACCCACCCCGAGCTGGCACAGGAAGTTGCGGACCACTTGGGCATCGATTTGGGGAACCCCGGCCTCGTCGAGTTCGCCAACGGTGAAGTTCGCGCCCGTTTCGGCGAGAGCATCCGTGGCAGCGACGTGTTCATCATGCAGACCCACTGCAGCCACAACGGGCGCAGCATCAACGATTCGATCATGGAACAGCTGATCATGATCGACACCGCCTACCGCGCTTCTGCCAAGCGCATCACGGCCGTGTGCCCGTTCTACGGCTACGCCCGCCAGGACCGCAAGGCGGAAGGCCGCGAGCCCATCACCGCCCGTATGGTGGCCGACCTGTTCAAGGCGGCCGGCGCCAAGCGCATGGTCAGCATCGACCTGCACAGCGGCCAGATTCAAGGTTTCTTCGAAGGTCCGGTCGACCACCTCACGGCCATGCCTGTGTTGGAGAACTACCTGCGCCAGCACGCCGAAGCCCCCGTCATCGTCTCCCCCGACGCCGGCCGCATCAAAGTGGCCGAGCGCATGGCGCAGCACCTCAACGACCGTGGCGCAGACCTAGCATTCATCTACAAGCGTCGCCCGAAGGGCACCACCAACGTCGCCGAGGCCAAGGAAGTGATGGGCGATGTCGAAGGCCGCCTGTGCATCCTCACCGACGACATGATCGACAGCGGTGCCACCATCTGCTCCGCCGCCGACGTGCTGATGGCCCGCGGCGCCCGGGAAGTGTGGACAATGGCGACACACGGCGTACTCAGTGGCCCGGCCATCGAGCGCCTGGAAAAGTCGGTCATCAAGCGCGTCGTTGTCACCAACACGCTGCCGCTGGCCCCCGAAAAGCAGATCGCCAAGATCGAAGTGCTCTCTATCGCCCCGTTGATCGCAGATGCCCTCAGTGCCGTCTTCGACGACACCAGCGTCAGCGAGATCTTCGGCGGCGAAAACCAGTCCTGACGCCATTTGATCGACCGCGACATCTGCACGACACGGCGTGGCCGTTCTGGTCACAACACAGGTAACATTTTCCGTCGTTCTGTAACGCTCTGATAGAGGCCTCGTCATGTCCAACACCAAGCTCGCCGCTCTCCCCCGCACCACCACGGGCTCCCCCGCAGCCCGCCGGCTGCGCGCCGAAGGGCACATCCCCGGCGTCATCTACGGCCAGGGCATGACCCCCGTCAGCGTCACCGTCGAGCGCCGTGAGCTGCGCCTGGCCCTCAGCGGCCCGGCCGGCAGTAACACCGTGCTCACGCTCGAAGTCGATGGCAAGAGCTACCCCGCCGTCGTGAAGGACATGCAGCGCCACCCGATCCGTCGCACCGTGGCCCACATTGACTTCCTGCAGGTCAACATGAACGAAGAGATCACCGTCTCGGTCGCCGTGCACATCGTTGGTGAGGCCAAGGCCGTTGCTGCCGAGGGTGGCTTGGTCGATGCTGCTGTCGACACCATCGAGGTCAGCTGCACCCC
>JANOYI010000463.1:0-1787 GCA_031428795.1 Ilumatobacteraceae bacterium
TCGTTCCAGAGCATCGTCTGTCCTATTCGCTGCGCTTCCGCACGCGCAGTTTGATGGGCGTCGAGCCGAAGTCGAATGCCTCACGGATGGAGCGCTCGAGGTACCGCAGGTACGTGTGAGGCAGCTCGCGGTTGACGAACAGGGTGAACGTCGGCGGGTCGGTGGCGCCTTGCAGCGCGTACATCACCTTGACGCCGTGGCCAGCGGGCTGGCGCTGCTGCGCATCTGAGATGACCTTGTTGACGTCGCGAGTGGGCACACGGCGGTGGTACTGCACGATGGCTTCCTGCAGCACCGGACGCAGTTTGTCGACGCCCTTGCCGGTCAGAGCGGAGATCTTGAGGATCGGCGAGTCGCCGGTGAAGTACAGCTTCCGCTTCACTTCGGCCTGGATCTCGAGGCGGCGGTCGGCGTCGTCGATCATCTCCCACTTGTTCAGCATGACGACGATTGGGCAGCCGGCGGCATCAACACGCTCCGCCAACCGTTGGTCCTGGCTGGTGACGCCCTCCATGGCATCGATGACAAGCAGTGCGATGTCGGAGACGTCGATGGCGCGCAGCGCACGGACCATCGAGTAGTACTCGGCCGAATCGTCGATGCGGCTACGGCGACGCATACCCGCAGTGTCAACGAAGACGATAGGACCATCGGGGGTGTCGACCAACGTGTCAATGGCGTCGCGAGTGGTCCCGGCCATGTCGTGCACGACCGAACGGTTTGCACCCACCAAGCGGTTGAACAGCGTGCTCTTGCCCACGTTGGGGCGGCCGACGATGGCGACGCGGGGCGGCGCGACGTCGTTGGGGTTCCAGAGCTGATCGCCCTCATCGTCGACAGGGATGTCGCTGACCGGCTCGCGCTGACCCTCGGGCAGCATGCTGACCACGACGTCGAGTAGGTCGCCGGCACGACGACCGTGCAGCGCACTGACTGCCTGCGGCTCGCCGAGGCCGAGCGCCAAGAATTCCCAGCGGTCGTTCTCACGGCGATCGTTGTCAGCTTTGTTGGTGACCAGGATGACGGGAGCCTTCAGATGGCGCAGCCACTGAGCGACCGACTCGTCGTCCTCGGTCATTCCGACCGACGCGTCCACGACGAAGAGCACCACATCGGCCTCTTTCACCGCGGCTTCCACCTGACGGCTGACCTTCTCGTCGAGATCGGTACCACCTGGCTGCCAGCCACCGGTGTCGACCAGCATGAACGGCACGCCCAGCCACTCGGCTTCCACTTCCTTACGGTCGCGGGTGACGCCGGGGCGGTCCTCCACGATGGCTACCTGCCCACCGACAATGCGGTTGAACAAAGTGCTCTTGCCCACATTGGGGCGACCTACGACGACAACTGTGGGCAAACTCACGACAAACTCTCGATCACGACACGTGTCCGACTCACGACACGCTCTCCAACACTTCAACACTTGCGTACTCGGCATTCAGGGCTCGCCGAAGGGCAATGCCGTCGGTGGGAATCACTTCGACGGTGCGAGGCAACTCGGCGACGGTGGTGCCGTCGAGGAAACGGCCCTCGCTGAGGCAGACATCGGGCAACAGGTAACGATGGCCAGCAGGCTGCTCGGCCAGGACACGACTGAGGTCGGCGCCAACCATCAGCCCGGTGACCGCTGTGTTGCCACCGAAAAACTCGTTGACGACGGGGATCACTCGGATGTCGCTACGGCCCAACGAATCAACCAGCGGGCCGATGATGCGGGCGCCGAACTCGCCGGTGAGCACACCGATCGGCGCATCCGGTCGCGGGCCGAGGCGGACGCTGACAGAGCC
>JANOYI010000464.1:0-9313 GCA_031428795.1 Ilumatobacteraceae bacterium
CCACTCGGTGGCAATCCGACGGGCAACGTGGAGATACAGCGGCTCACCGTCGACGATGAGCGATTGGAAGTCGCCACTGCCCGGGTTGCTGGTGCGGCAGAGCACGAACACGCCGCCGTCGGGGTGGCGAAGGAACGGCTCCACGGAGTCGGTGCCCAGGTACGGGTTGACGGTGACGACGTGGGCGCCGTACCGGTCGAATGCCTCGTGTGCGTACTGCTGGGCGGTACTGCCGATGTCGCCGCGCTTGGCGTCGAGCACCAGCAGCACGTCGGGGTAGCGGTCCCGGATTGCGGCGCAGATCAGTTCCAGCTCGCGCTCGGCCCCGGTCGCTGCGAAATATGCGATCTGCGGTTTGAATGCGCACGCCGTGTCAGCGGTTGCGTCGACGATGGCCATGCAGAAGTCGAACACCGAGCCATCCACCACCTCCGGGAAACGTGAAGGGTCTGGGTCCAGCCCCACGCACAGCATCGATTGCGACGTTGCCCACGCGTGACGGAGCTGTTCATGGAAGGCCATCGAGCCCGAATCTACCTATCATGCGCTGATGTCGGAGAGTGCAACGCACGAAACCAACCGGGCCAGCGATGTGCTGGAGGCCTACGAACGACTCATCCACGATGCGCTCAGCGGCGACCACACGCTGTTCGCGGCCGCCGAGGGCATCGAGCGCCTGTGAGAGCTGTCGCAGCCCCTGCTCGATTCGCCGCCGCCCGTACGTATCAGACGGCGGGCGGCGGGGTTAGTCCTCGAGGGTGATGGCGCCGGTGGGGCAGAGGTCGGCGGCTTGCCTGACCTTGTCCGCGAGCTCGGCGCCGGGCTCTTCCTGCAGCACGTAGAGGTAGCCGTCGCTGCGGACCTCGAACACCTCGGGGCAGACCTGCATGCAGGCGCCGGTACTGGCACATACGTCGTAATCAACAACAACTTTCACGGAACTCACTGTCCTTTGGTCGAGGGTCAGGCTTTGGCTTGACGGTAGCCGTCGGCGAGGGCGTCGTCGGCAGTCGAGTAGCAGCGCTCGGGCACGGTGCGTTCGTAGAAGCGGCCGCCGGGAACGTGGAAGATGCCCGAGTTGTCGTTGGCCTTGATCGGATAGCCGTCGGGGCAGCCGCCATCAACGGGTGCGACCCACTTCATCTGCGAGTCGACCAGCGGCTCGGTGAACCCGACCAGCGGGTCCGTGAACCCGACCAGTGGCTCCGTGAACCCGACGGTCGGCGGGGTCGTCGCAGGCTCGAAGGGCGGCCACGAGGGCGACGGCTTCGCGGGAACGGCTTTGCTCTGCTGGCGTTTCCACAGCGCCATTCCGCCGCTGACGAGCAACGACAGGATGGCGAGCCGTAGGACTGGACGTGCGAAGCGCATAGCCAACTGTAACCCCACCGTTCGCGCGGAACCGTCAGGCTTGGTGGCGTTCGTGCGCTTGGAGGACGGCGGGCAGCGCGGGAGTTATGGAACTGGGGCCGATGCCCTCGGCCCACAGCACCGTCAGCCCTGATGGCGCTCGTGTGCCTGCAAGACGGCGCGCAGCGCGGCGGTGATGGTGCTGGGGTCGATGCCCACGCCCCACAGCACGCGACCTTCGGCGTTCTTGGTCTCGATGTAGGCCACGGCGCCTGCGTTGCTGCCTTCGCCGAGTGCGTGCTCGGCGTAGTCGACGACGTCGAGCGTGGAGCCCAGGCCGTTGCGCAGTGCGTGCACGAAGGCGTCGATGGGCCCGTTCCCTGAACCGCTGACGGTGATCGGCGCGTCGTCGATCACCAGCTGGGCGGTGATGGTGGTGGTGCCGGTGGTGCTGTCGCTGCGCATCTCGTGACCGTTGAGCCGCATGCGTGGCGCCTCGGGCAGGTACGACCCCTGGAAGGCGTCCCACATGATCACTGGGCTGATCTCGGTGCCGGTGTCCTCGGTGATGTGCTGGATGGTCTTGGAGAACTCGATCTGCAGCCGGCGGGGAAGATCGAAGCCGTGCTCGGTCTTCATCACATACGCCACGCCGCCTTTGCCGCTCTGGCTGTTGACGCGGATGACGGCTTCGTAGCTGCGCCCGAGGTGCTTCGGGTCCAACGGCAGGTAGGGCACTCCCCAGGTGGTGTACTCGCCGCCGTTGGCCGCAGCCTTGGCGTCGAGTGCGTCGAAGCCCTTCTTGATCGCGTCCTGGTGGCTGCCACTGAAGGCGGTGTAGACGAGGTCGCCCACCCACGGATGGCGAGGCCCGACGGGCAGCCGGTTGCAGTACTCGGCCACGCGACGCAGGGCGTCGATGTCGCTGACGTCGAGCTGCGGGTCGACACCGTTGACCATCAGGTTGATGGCCAGGTTGACGACGTCGACGTTGCCGGTGCGCTCGCCGTTGCCGAACAGGGTGCCTTCCACGCGGTCGGCTCCGGCCAGCATGCCCAGCTCGGCGGCGGCCGTGGCGGTGCCGCGGTCGTTGTGCGGGTGCAGGCTGATGATGACGCTGTCGCGCGAACGGATGTGGCGGCCGAACCATTCGATGACGTCGGCGTAGACGTTGGGCGTGTAGCACTCGACAGTCGCTGGCAGGTTGAGGATCAGCGGCTTTTCGGGCGTCGGTTCGATGACATCCATCACGGCGTGGCAGACGGCGATCGCGTAATCGGGCTCCGTCAGCGTGAAGCTCTCCGGCGAGTACTCGTAGCGCACGAACGTGCCGGGCACTGTCTCTTCCAGCTTGCGGCACAGCTTGGCGCCGTTGACCGCAATGTCGGTGATGCCGGCCTTGTCCAGCCCGAACACGACCTCGCGCTGTAGCGGATTGGTCGAGTTGTAGAAGTGAACGATGGCCTGGTTGGCGCCGGCGATCGATTCGTACGTGCGCTCGATCAGTTCCTGGCGGCACTGGGTCAGCACTTGGATGGTGACGTCGTCGGGAATCAGGTCTTCCTCGATCAGCTGACGCACGAAGTCGAAGTCGGGCTGGCTGGCGGAGGGGAAGCCGACCTCGATCTCCTTGAAACCCATCTTGACCAGCGTGTCGAACATGCGCCGCTTGCGCTGCGGGTCCATCGGGTCGATGAGGGCTTGGTTGCCGTCGCGCAGGTCGACGCTGCACCACAGCGGTGCCGCCTCGTGCACCCGGTTGGGCCACGTGCGGTCGTGGAGCACGACAGGCACGGTGCGCTCGTACTTGTGGAACGGCATTGTCCTGGGTGTGGACGGTTTCGGAGTGCTGGGTTGCGGTGACATGTTCGTGGTGTCCTTGTGCGAAGGGTTCGAGTGTGAGGTGTTTCTGAACGGCATTGGGTCCGGAAAAAGCAAGAAGCCCCGGCCGATTCGGCTGGGGCGTGCGGGCAAGCGCGGAGTATGCGGCGCTTGCCCTACATAAGCAGAAGGAGGCCACGGGTGCGAGTCACGTTGGCAAGTCTGCCCGCACTGTCCCCGAATGTCAACGTCCGAGCCGCGCGCACGGGCATCACGCCGGTCGGGCGACCAGTGCGAGCGCCTCGCGGTCGTGCACCGTCACGCAATTGCGGCCAGTACTGATCAGTCCTGCACGACGCAGCGTGCCCAGCGACCGAGCGGTTGTTTCGCGGGTCGCGCCTAGCCATTCGGCCAAGTCGGCTTGTGTCAGCGGCACGGTCCAGATGACCTCACTGGCAGCGGAGCCACTCGTAAAGCGATCCGACAATTCCAGCAGCAGTCGTGCGGTGCGGGTGACGACGGGTTCGGTCTCGCCGGCGCAGATGCGGGCATTGGCTCGTCGAAGGTCACTGGTCACTGCTTGTAGCTCGGCGATGGCGGCCCTGGGGTCGGCCGCCAGAGCGGCGAGGAACTGGTCGCCGGTCAGCTCCCTCACTTCGGTCGGTTCCATTGCGACAGCGGTGGCTGAGCGGCCTCGCCCGTCGATGGCTGACAGCTCACCAAACATGTCACCGGGCACCTTCACGTCGAGCAGTAGCTCGCGTCCGCAGGCACCGGCGACGACCAACCGGACCCGGCCCGTGACGACCAGGTACACGTGCGTGCTGGCGTCGGTCTCATGGAAGAGCACGTCTCCGGCTCGGAACGCGCGACGGTGACCTTGCTCGGTGAACAGACTGTTGATCTCGGTCAGAGGTATGGATGTCACAAGTCTCCCTCCACATGTCACACGTTCGGTGAGATCTCTGTGATGACGATCACAGACAGCGCTCGTCAGCGGGTGCATTGTCGGCTGGTCGGTCAGTTGGTGACTGCTGACGAAACCTTAATGAATTGTCAGCAACCGTTGATCCGTCACATCAGCAGGTGATGTTCCCACTACTCGGTGTGAGCACGCCTGATTTGCCGTTGCACGTCACACCCAACAACAAAGGACCGACAATGTTCATTTTCAACCGCTCCACCACGCTCAACCGACACCGGATGATGGAGGCAACTGTGGCCTCCGTCGAGGTCGCGGCACTCGTCACCAAGATCACTGGCGTCGACGTCAATGTCTTCGCGACCAGATATGGCGAGCCGGGAAACACGATCGCCTGGACCTGTCGCCTTGACTCGCAGGACGAGCTCGAAGGGCTGACCGCAAAGCTGATGGCCAACGAGGACTATCTCGCCTGGATTGGCAGCAGGAGCGAGTTGTTCGAGACGGCGACCCTTGACCGACTGTCGAGCATCATCTCGTCCACCCTGACGCCGGAGGTCAAGAAGTACTACACAGTGCTGACGGCGCAGGCAGCAAGCGGGCAGATGGGCGCTGCCCTCGACTTTGGTGTACGTGCGCAGCAGTTGGTCGCAGAGAAGACGGGCCTCGCCACGGCATTCATGACCGGGGTCTACGGACCGTTCGGCACCGTCGGCTGGATCACCGGGGGTGCGACCATGGCCGACATCGACAAGCTGTGGGACCTGCAGATGGGCGACGCCGATTACCACGCACTCGTGGCCGAAGCGGGCCCACTGTTCATCGAAACGTCCGGCCAAACGATGCTGATCGAAAAGCTCAACTGACGCCGACTGGAACGGGCTGTGTAACGGCATAGACGGAACCCCCATCTATGCCGTGACACAGCCGCATCAGTCACCTGGTGAAGCTGACCGTCCTTCCAGGCGTAGAAGAAAACGCCGCACGCGATCAGCATTGAGACATTGGGGGGCAGCCGTCGTTGTCGCCATACAGCATTGCTCGGCTCACCCACTCCTGCCATGCGGCTTCCCACTCTGGGTCGGGTGGTTCGACGGGTGGTGCGGTTGGCGCACATGCTGATTGCGCGAGCGCGAGGTCTTGGCAGACCGTCGAGCGTGTGATCTGCCACACCTTTCCGTTGAACTTCGCGTGACCGAATCGGTCCGTCCATGTTGAGGCCGAAGTGGTGATCGTGTAAAGGAAGTACGCCTCATCGGGCGCGGTGAACACGAGCTCATCGATGGCGTAGGTAGCGCTGGCAGCGACGTCGCTGTACGGGCCTGCGTCCATGAGGGCGATGGCGGTCTGCACTCCGGTGTCGTCGTCCAGAAGGTCGGCGGGCTTCTGGTCGGCGGGGACCGAACGGTCGACCAGCAACGCGTGACGCTCACGGATCTGTGCAGCCGCGGCCGCGGGATTTTGCGGTTGGACGCCGGCCGTTGGAAGGGGGCGTCGAGGCGGATCGCCCGGCGCGCACTCCGGTGGCGTCGAATTGTCTGGAGGAGCGAGTGACGTCAGTGTGGACTGCTTTCCGTCGTTGCCGACGACGATCACACTGAGGTCGTTCACCGTTTCATCCTCCGCCAATGCCTGCGGACCCACGATGACCATGGCAAGTCCGTTGGAGACGGGAGTGCGGTCGAGTTCGGCGCCGCTGCTGGACGCAACAATGACCTCTGCCACGTCGGAGTCGGTTCGTATCAGCCAGTGCCCGGTCGCGGGAATGGTGTTCCCGGCCGCCGACATCGACGACTGCAGCACGGCGGGCTGTGTCAGGTTCGGGTCGTCGGCCCATGCGTCGGCAACCCATGCCGATCCCCATGCCCCAATGACCCCCGGTACCCCGAGGAACAACGCGTGGTCGCCGAGGCACATCTCTGCCGACCCAGTCGGCGCGTTCCAGACCAGACCGAACACCGAAGCGTACGACTCCGTGCTCAGTCGGACGACGAACGTGTGGCCGTCGGGCAGGGGCCGTCGGTAGATCTCTGTCGTTGCCCCAAGGTAATCAATCGTCGTCGGCGAATGTGCCAGGTATGTCTCGACGGGTGTGCAACACGCGCCAGATGTCGATTCGGTCGCCGAGAGCCATGTAGAAGACCACGTACGGGAATCGCTTGAGGCCCCAGGCGCGAAGGTCGGGAATGCCGAGGTCGTAGGCGAATCGCAGTGACCCCGCATGGGGCGAACGTGCGATGTGGTTGAACCCGACTTCGAGTGCGTCGACGAAGGCCAGCGCGACTGTGCCGCCTGCCTCGCCACGTAGGTAGGCGATCGCATCGTCGACGTCCGAGGCTGCTTGGGAGCGCAGATGCGCCTGGAGTTGCGTCACGCGGCGATCACTCCGTTGAGTTGACGTGCGATCGCAGCCCTGAGAAGTAGGCCTTGTCTGCGATCGGTCCGCTGGGCGAAGATGCGCCTGCGAGCACGAGCGCACGCAGTTGTTGGCGGTCCTGCTCCCGACGGATGAGGTCTCGGACGAACTCGCTTGTCGATCCGAAGCCGCCGCGAGCCACCTGCGCGTCGACAAATTCCTTCAGTTCCTCGGGCAGCGACACGTTCATCGTCGTCATGCCCGCGAGCCTAGCCTTCAATGGCAAAGTTTGCCATCGGATTGAACGACAACGAGACGTGCTCCCCACGTTGAGGGGCCGGGCGGCGCCCCGGCCGGCCCGCTCCCGATCCGCCACATCCTTGTTGAGTTCTCCTCATTCAGATTTGTTTGCCGGATCCCGTAACTCACCATGCCCAGTAGGGGTGATGGCACTTCTCGCGATCTCTGGTCTCATTCTTCGACGGGCGATGTTCGCTGTGCTCCTCAACGAGGGCGGGCCGCTCACTGTTGGCGAGGTGGTCGACGCGCTCCATGCCGCTGGGGTCACGACGTGGTCGTGGGCGCACAAGCCGCCGCACCTGGTCATCGCTGACATGCTGGGCTACCAGGTGCGAGCGGGGCGGGTACGCCGCACGGAGCGGGCGACATACGAGGTGATTCCAGCCTCGATGAGCCGCTCGACGCAGCGACGCTGTCGGCAGTGGCGCAGCATGCTGCACCACGATCTTTAGCCGGCGAGATCCACCTGCCCGGGATGCATATCTGAAAGAGGTGAACTCAACGCCGAAGCTGACCCGGCGTTCCTTCGAGTGGTCAAATCTGAAAGAGGTGAACTGGCGCTTCGTCCAGGGCCCTGCGCAACCGGCAGAGTTGCGGACGCTCAGACCGCGATGACTTCGACGAGGCCGTTGAGCGCCTGGAAGTCACCTGGATTTCGGGTGTATATCGGCAGGCCTGCTGAACAGGCGGTCGCAGCAATCAGGAGGTCGACGGCCCGCGCTCCCCGGGCCTTTCGTCCAGCTGCGACCACGGCTGCGTAGACGCGTCCATATGCACGAGAAGCCTCGGAGTCGAAGGGCAGCGGGTCGAACGCAGCTTCGGCTCGCTGCAGCCGGTCCTGCCGCCGTGCGCGCTCGTCGGGGTCCTGCGTCGCGTGTGGTCCTGCCGCCAGCTCAGCCATCGTGATCGCGCTCACCGCCGACTCGATCGGAAGTTGTGCAGGATCAAGCCGTTCCAGGTCGATGATGACTGACGTGTCGAGCAGACCTCGCGGCCGACGCTCGTCAGGCACGAGGCACGCTGTCCTGGCTTGCGATGTCGTCGAGGTCTGCTCGGAAGCGGTCACCGTCGACAGCTGGCGCGTTGCGGAACATCGCAAGGACCGCGTCGGTGGACGCGAAGCGATGACGGCGCATCGGAGTCAGCTCGCCGACTGGCGTGCCGTTGCGCGTGACGACGAACGTCTCACCGTGATCAAGCCGGCGCATGATCTCGCCGCTGTCATTGCGAAGTTCCCGCTGAGTAATTGTCTGCGCCATGCGATCACTGTAGCACGCCGTGCTACGCACCGAACTCGAGGCGCCGGCCGGCTAGTCGCGGATGAGGAAGTTGTTGAACTGCCAGGGGTCGTCTCTGTCGACCTCGTCGGCTTCGCTGCTGAAGTTGGCGAACAGATCGCGGCGGCTCGACACCGGGTCCCAGTCCGTCGGGCCCGAGTGCAGTTCGCCCAGGTAACGACGAGCCACGCCCAACACGGCTTCCCACGGAAGGTCGTCGGGCACGCACACGCCTGCGGACGGGTTCGCAATCATCCACGCAACCGCGCCGACGATGCTGCCAGCGACCTGCATGGTGGTGGCGCTCTGGTGGGGGAGGATCGCGCGGGCGTCGTCGATGTTCAGCAGTGACCCGGTCCACCAACTCTTGTACGGGTGGCCCATCAGCAGTACGCCCAGCTCGTCGCGGCCGCTGATGATCTCGTCGTTGAGAATGCGTTGCGACGGCTGCATCTCCCAGCCACGCATGCGCAGCTCGAGAACGCTGTTCACGGCCGCATCCGACGGGTGGTAGGCGTAGTGCACGGTGGGCCGGTACACCGCGTTGCCGAAGCCGTCGTCGACGGTGAGGTGCTCGCTCATCGTGAACGATTCACCGTGGCGCACGACCATGCCGCGGATCTCGCCGCTGGGCACCCAGCTGCGCACCCACGTCTCGATGCCCGGGCGGGCGATGCAGATCTGGTTGCACGGGCCTTCGCCGCTGTGCACGAAAGCGTTGGCGGGCAGCCGGCGCTCGTGCGTGCCCCAACCCATCTCGGCGGGCGCAATGCCCTCCTCGTACAGGCCGTCGACCGACCACGTGTTGACGAACTCGTTGGGCCGTTTGGGCACCGACGAGATCTGCGTGTCGCGCTCGGCGATGTGAATCACCTTCGTGCCCGTCAGCATCGCCAGAGAGTTGTACCGCCCTTCGGCAAGCGCAGCCTCGAACGCGGCGGCACCGGAACCAGCCAAGCCGTCGGACAGCATCCGGGTGGCAATCTCGCCGAGCGCTTGCTTGGCGAAGTGGCTGACCAGCCCAGGGTTTGCGCCGTGCTCCAACACGGCAGTGGCGCCCTTGTTGTCGGGCCAGCCGGCCTTCATCCGGCGCAGCTGCATGTGGCGCACGTACAACGTGCGATCGAGCGGTGAGGTGGCGGCCAGATCGTCGTACGGATCCCACACTTCAACGCTGGTGTTCAGGTAGCGCACGCCGTTGTCACGGCACCATTGCAGCACCGTTGGATTGTCGATGTTCCAGGCCAGGTCGAGCAGCAGGTCGCCCTCGCCGACGCGCGCCGACAG
>JANOYI010000465.1:0-6353 GCA_031428795.1 Ilumatobacteraceae bacterium
GGACAACGCGACCACTTCGGGCATTCGGCGTTCGCTGCTACCGAACGCCGAGGAGGGTCGGCGTCAAGTCGAGCCGCGTGCCGGTTTGTTAGCGTCATCGTCGTGAGCGCCAGACACGAGCCGGTGCCCTTCGAGGTGTACTTGCCTGGCATGTACCTGCACGGCACGAAGGCGGACCTCGCCGTGGGCGAGATGCTGGTCTCCGGGCGCGATTCGAACTTCGAACAGGGCCGGGTGATGAACTATGTCTACTTCACCGCGACTCTTGACGCTGCGACGTGGGGCGCCGAGCTCGCCGCTGGTGAAGCCCGCGGGCGAATCTACGTCGTCGAGCCGATGGGCGAGTTCGAAGACGACCCCAATTTGACCGACAAGAAGTTCCCTGGGAATCCGACGCAGTCATTCCGTAGCCGCGAATCGCTGCGTGTCATAGGCGAGCTTGTCGACTGGGTCGGTCATTCGCCGGAGAAGCTGCAGGCCATGCGCGATGCCGTAGAACGGAAAGGACCGGGGCAGATCGAGGACTGAGGGTCGGCGTGCCGTCCATAGCTGCCGCTCTGCTCGCTGGACAATCGGCACCGCATCGGGCAATCTGCGTGCGTGTCGATGACCAAGGACGAGTTCGTTGCCCGTCTCGTGGCGGCATGCCCCGAGACTCGGCTGATCTTGGATGAGCATCTGGCGGATTTCGAGAATGAGATCCTGCTTCACTTGCTGATCGCGGACGTACGTCGGTTTGCGATTGCTGCGTTTGAAGACGGCGACATCGACGTGCTGCGGAGATGTCTCGATGCCGTTGGGACTGGCATGTCAGACGGCGACGACTACGTGCAGAACGCCATCGGCGTGTCGTTCGTCGAGGACACGCCGTTGTGGGATGCGACGATGGGGCCGTACATCGCGACCTGGCCAGTGCCGCTCAAAGATGAAGCCGAGCGTCAACGCAAGTGGCGACCGGCGGACCATGACGACGCACGTTGACGGTGAACTGATCGACCTGCTTGTCCACCGTGACGGCCGCGCCACGGAGGTTGTGTGCCGCGATGGCAGAATCCTCACCTTCGTGAATATCGCATGGGGCTATGACGAAGGCGAGTCGCACGCCCACGTCACGACGAACATCAGTCCCGATGTGATTGAAGCCTCGATGGACCTCTTCTTCACGCACGAAGTGACGACGGTGCGCGATCCGCTTACTGGCGCCGTGCTGCTCCAAACGAACTGGCCGTAGTGCAGAACTGCCGCTAGGCGTGCTGGACATGAGCCTCGATGTCGTGCAGTCTGTGCGGGTGAGCGACGACCGACACGGCGCGGGTAGCTGGAGTTGGCTCGCCCCTCCTCTGACGGCCGTACTCCTGCGAGGGCTGTGGCTGACGCTCACGGTCGTGTTCCTAGTAAAGAACTTCGAGGGACCAGCGAAAGTGCTGTTGATCGGTTTGGCCATCGTTGTCTTCGCGTTCTTCGTCTGGCGAGACGTCAGGCGCGGCGCATCACGCGACGTTGACGCGTAGCGCCGAACTGCCGATAGGTGCTGGACATCGCACCGCTTGACACGACAGTGTGTGCACATGGACTCTGCGGATGACTCGACACAAGCGACGCACGGTGGCTGGCAGACGATGATCGTTGCCGCCGTACTCGGTCTCGGTCTGTGGATCGGCCTAGTGGTCGTTCCGGACGACACAGGAGGATCACCGTTTCTTTGGGCATCCCTACTCGCCGCGGTGGCGCTTGGACTGAGGACGAGGACCGACAGTGAAGCGTGGATGATTGGAATTGGCCTTGCGGGTGCACCACTACTGCTCGCGCCTTGGACCGCTCCACGTGGCGACAATGACGGCTTATGGTTGCTTGTGTTTCCCCTCCTCTTGGGTCTCGTTTTCCTGCTCACGTTTACTGCGTGGGTTTCGGGTAGCTCGACTCGCAGATTCCGTCGCCGCTCTAGCCCTGATCGTTCACGAATCTGAGGTGGGCTGAGTCGCGTATCCGCGTTGCGGCCCTCCTGACCTGCTTTTCTTGGTGTTGCGAAACATTGGAAGAGCCGATCAGGAGGGCACTCGCGAAGTGAACCGTAACAGCACGTTGAACGTCGGCGTGGAAGCCGGTGGAACCCAGGTCGTGGCTCATGCGGGGTTGCACGCGTTGGGCAGGTTCGCTGATCGGATTGGTCTCGGGGCGTCGTTGTCGAAGGCGATCCCGTGGGCTGGGGAGCGTGCCCCGCGGCATGATCGGGGCACGGTGTTGACACACGCGATGTTGATGCTCGCCGCCGGCGGTGAAGCGTGTTCCGACATCGAGTTCCTCGTGCCACAACCACGGCTGTTCGGTGCGGTGGCGTCGGACTCGACGCTGTATCGAACGATGCGCGCGATCACCCCGACCGTGCTCGCCGAGCTCGTCGTGCAGGCAGCGGCGACACGCGCTCAGGTGTGGCGGCGGATGGCCGCAACGACTGGCAACTCGACGGTGGTGTTGGACATCGACGCGTCGCTCGTGCAGATCCATTCGCAGAACAAGGCCGGCACTGGACCGAACTACAAGGGCGGGTTCGGGTTCCATCCGTTGTTGTGTTTCGCAGACGCGACTGGCGAAGCACTCTCCGCGATGCTGCGGCCGGGGAGCGCCGGGGCGAACACGCTGGTCGATCACTTCACGGTCCTTGATGCTGCGGTCGCCCAACTGCCTGGCGAGATCGCTGTTGGCCACCACCTCGGTGATGAGCAGTCAACAGTTCGACGGCAGGTGCAGGTCCGCACCGATTCGGCGGGATGTTCGACACGATTCGCCGCCGGGTGCCGTTCCCGCAACATCGGGTTCGCAGTGGTGGCCCGCTCCAACGCCAGCATCCACAAGGGAATCAGCCGCGTTCAACACGATGACAAGCGTTGGCAACCGGCACGGCGTCGCAGCGGCGACAGCGCGCAACGGTCGCATGTCACCGAGATCACCGACCTCGTTGATCTGTCGAACTGGCCGCCAGGGACCCGGCTGATCGTTCGTCGCGAACACCTCCACCAAGGCGCGCAACGCTCCCTGTTCCCGTCGTTGTGCTACCGCTACTGGGGTCACTACACCGACGCCGACGGCACCCCGGTCGAGTTGGACGCGCACATGCGTGACCACGCTCACGTCGAAGATCACATCAAACGGTTGAAGGACTCCGGGCTCGAACGGTTCCCGTTCACCAACCTCGACGCCAACCGCGCCTGGATGCAACTCGTGTGTCTCGCCGCTGATCTCGTTCGCTGGTTCCAACAACTCTGCTGCACCGGCGAACTCGCCACCGCCGAACCCAAACGGCTGCGCTGGAGCATGTGGCACACACCCGCACGCATCGTCAGGCGCGCCGGACGCGACGTCATACGGATCATCGACGCCTGGCCCACCACCAGCGACCTCCTCGACGCGCACCAACGCATCACCACCATCTACTGACAACAACACAGGCACCAATCACACCGACACCACGCTCACGACGCGCGCCCCGACACCGACAGCCCTGGCTTCTTCGACGCGTCGATAGCTCCCACACCCGCCGCCGGCGCCACACTCCAGGCCCCGCCCGACTGATCACGCCGAAACAATCACACCGACCCGACCACCCGAATTCTCATGACCAATCAGGGCTAGCCACGCATAGCTGCCGTTCTGCATTGTCCGGCGCGGATAGGGTGCCGCCAATGAGCGGCGGAATGAATTGTCCAGACTGCGGCGGAGAGATGTTGCCTGGCGCGGTCAGAGTCCGGGGGACCATCGGTGGTTTCGCGCTGGTCGGGTTGTCTTGGCAGCACCTCTGGTGGACCGATACCGAGGAGTGGTCCTCAGCTCGTCAGCGGCTACTCACGAGTGGCGATTCTTGTGCTGCTCATCGATGTGTCTCCTGCGGAATGATCGCCTTCCGGCCTTTCACGAGTCACGTGCGAGCTGAACCGCTTGGTAGCGCAGAGCTGCCGATAGGTGCGCTGGACAACGCCGCCCGCTTCGGGCACTAGGCGCTAGTTGGTCGACTCATGAAGTCCGCCCGAGGCACTCCCGATCGACGAACTGATTGATCGTCTCCACTGCGAGCCCTGCGTCGGAATTGCCTTCATCCTCTTCAGTGAATGACCCGTCCGCCACGATGGAGGCCGTGAACTCAATGAGCAGAGCCAGTTCATCTCGTAGATCGGGAACTACATACGGCTCGATCGCGCTGAAGTACGCACTCGCGACAACGACCTCCTCGAACTCATCGCGAGGCTGCGGCCGAGAGTTGATAACACTCACTGCCCAGCAGAACTCCTGGTTGAGGTTGTCTGGCGCAAAACCTGTTTCTGGCTGGCTCGCTGTCCCGGAGTCGTCCTGCGCGCCGAAGTATGGAGAGGGCTGATCCACCGCCTGCCCGTCAAATGTTACGACGAGAATCTCGGAGTCGATCTCGTCAAGGCTCCGCGGAACCGTCGAATCCACCGAGAGTGGTTGGGCCAATGACGTTGTCGAGACAGAGGAGTTGGAGCCGCAGGAACCAACCGCGAGCCCTGCTGAAACGACTGCCACCAATGCCCACCGGCGCAACATCACGCAGACCTTCCGGGCAGCCTGCGCGACACTCGCGCACACCTGCCGCCGCGGTTGTACACGTGTATCTGTGCTCGGTGGCGGCGATCAGGGATGCGCTGGATTGTCGGCCCCATCGGTTGATTCGCCCACTTCGCCGGCCTTGGCCCAGATGCGGTCTTGGATCTCAAAGAGTTGCTTGGCGTCAGCCTGGCACTGGCCGCAGATGAAGATGTCGCCTGCGCGATCGTTTGAGCCAGGAATCCGCAACCGCTGACACGCAGAGCAGGTGACGGCAGATCGAGGCACGGCTGCATCTTCTCACCTCATCGGCGCTTCGGCGAGCGCGACGGCGTCTCGAGAGCCCGCGGGCTCTGCTGGGTCCACCGCTTGTCAGCGCCCCCGACGCTCCAAGCGCTCGATCAAGTCCTCGTCGTGTGACGGGTAGAGGTGGCCGTATCGGTCAAGCACGACGGACACTGATGAATGGCCAGCGAGCGCGGCGACTTGCTTGGGATGCGCGCCGTCGGCAATCCACAGGGACACGGCAGTGTGGCGGAGGTCGTGGATCCTCAGGGGTGCGAGCCCCGCTCCTCGAACGGCGGGTTGCCAGAACCTTCGTCGGAAGAGGGCCGGTCTGATGGGATGACCGTCCGGTGATCGGAACACGAGGTCGTCTGGCTCCGCGCCGGCAGCTGCGAGATCTGCCAATGCCTCGCACACGAACGAGGGCACCGGCACCGACCTGATGCTCGCCTTCGTCTTCGGTGGACCGAAGTGGATCTGTGCCTCGACGTCGACAAGTGTCTCGGTCACACGTATGCGTTGGCCTTCGAGATCCACCCGAGCCCACCGAAGACCGAGGAGCTCCCCGAGGCGGAGGCCACCGAAGCCGGCGACGAGCACGAACGCTCGATAGCGCGGGTCCATCGCATCGGCCAGCCGCCACAGCTCCTGCGAAGTGAGGAAGCGCATCTCCTGGTGCTCGATCTTCGGCAGCGGCAGCTTCGCAACCGGGTTGTGTGGGATCAGCCGATCCTCGAATGCAGCGTTGACGGTCTTGTTGAGAACCTGCACCACCTTGTGGATCGTCGCCGGCGCGAGATTGGCACCTTGCGCAGAACCCAGTCGCGCCAACCACGAGCGCAGCGAGGTGCGGTCGAGCTTGTTGAGCGGCGTGTCGCCGAACGCCGGGCGGATGTGCGATTTGTAGAACTGCGCGTCGCGGGCGCGAGTGCTGGCGCGTAGGTTCGTCACCGTCGGCCACCATTGGTCCCACCACTCGGCGACCGTGATCCGCCCGAGCCGTGGGTCGATGAGAGCACCACTCATCCGGTCCACCTCGACCACGCTGACGTACGCGTCGGCCTCTCGCTTGCGCTTGAACTGCTTCGACCGCTGCTGACCGTCGGCGGTGCGGAACCGCACGAGATAGGCCCGCGAACCGTCGCTGAGTCGCTTCTCCACGATTGATGCCATGCGCCCAGAATACGTGCCAGGTGCACACCAGGTGCACAGACTGTGCAACACGGTGCGGACCGCAGCGAACTGGTCAGACAGAAAAGCCCTGGTCAAGTGGCATGGAGCCGAAGGTCGACTGGTAGTCCAGGACCCCGATTCGCTTTTGCAAGGTAGATGTCAGGGGTTCGATTCCCCTCGTCTCCACCAATTTTTCGCGATGAACGGCCAGGTCTATGACCTGGCCATTTGCGCTTTACTCAGGGTGGACCGGCGGCGTAACCGGGTGCTCGAGCACCATGTCGATGAGTGGTTGCAGTGGCGCGGTCGCCAGGGCTACCACCGAATCTGCGGCGCCG
>JANOYI010000466.1:0-13388 GCA_031428795.1 Ilumatobacteraceae bacterium
GCGATGTCGCCGAGGCGCAACGCGCTGGTGCGAACCGCGTGAAAGGCAACCGTGGCGGGCTCGACCTGCGCTGCGGCCTCGTCGGAGAGCCCAGGGTGCGTGCGCACGACGCGATTGGTGGCGACGGCGATCTGCGGGGCAAATCCACCATGGGGCGGCGCCGAGGCATCGCGTCCGAGCGCCGACAGAAATGCCACCTCGCACCGACTGGCCTGGCCCCGGTTGCACGCTGTGCACTGGCCGCATGCGGGGGCCGCCGCAACGATCACGCGGTCACCTTCCGACAGCGATGTCACCTCACGGCCAATAGCGGAGATGACGCCCGACCACTCGTGACCGCAGATGGCCGGGTTGTACGCACGGCCCGACTGGAAGGCGTGAATGTCGGTGCCGCAAATGCCACAGAACGCCACGTCGACCACAACGCCGCGCGGCGCGGGCGTGGGGTCGGCAAACTCCCTCAGATCGACGGTTTCCTTCCCGGTGATCAGCGCGGCACGCATGGCAACCGTCCCTCGGTTCGACGTGGTGAGAGGGAACACTGCCACACTTACCGACTGCAGCGTAAGTAACTGACCGGAGAATTATTATGAGCTTGATTGTCGTCGAAGCCGCCATCACCATCGCCGACCCGTCGAACCGAGAGTCGCTGATCGCTCGCACGGCGCCAATCCAAAAGGCGACTCGTGACGACGAGTCCGGTTGCCTGGTGTACTGCTTCGCCGCCGACCCCTGCCAGCCCGACCTCATCCAGTGCTATGAACTGTGGGAGTCGGAGGAAGCGCTCGCCGCCCACCTCACACACCCCAACTATCTCGAGATGCGCTCAATGTTGCGCGACGGCGGAATCGTCAGCGGCCCCAGCCGCAAGCACCGCATCGACGCCACCGCCCCCGTGTACGACGCCAACCGCGTCCCAACAGCCTCCTTCGACTAGCTGCCGCACGCGGCCGCTGTTGTGCGCGGGAGCGTCCGACTGTGGCGTAAAGTCACCAAGTGATTAATAATGGGGACATGACAGCGACTGAACAGCCAACGGCAGACCCGGGAGCGCGCTCTCCGGGTGTCAGTTATCAGGACCTCCTCGACGCCGACACGCACCCTGTGCCCGACGTCCTGCGGCTGCAATCGCCGCGCTACCTAGGCAGCGCCGACATCCCCATCGAGCGGTACACGTCGCGTGAATGGCATCGCCGCGAAGTCGACCAGCTGTGGTCTCGGGTGTGGCAGTTCGCCTGCCGTTCGGAACACATTCCCGAGCCCGGCGACTACATCGTCTACGACATCGCCGAGCTCTCGTACCTCGTCGTGCGCCAACCCGACCGCTCCATCAAGGCGTACCCGAATGCCTGCCTGCACCGCGGCCGACAGCTCAAGGAGTACAACGGCCGCTGCTCCGAGCTGCGCTGCGCGTTCCACGGGTTCGCCTGGAAGTTGGATGGCCAGTTGTCCGACGTTCCCGCGGCGTGGGACTTCCCCCACGTGGACCAACGGCCCGAGGACTTCACGTTGCCAGAGTGCAGCGTGGGCACCTGGGCGGGGTTCGTGTTCATCAACCCCGACCCCAATGCGGCGCCGCTTGCGGAACATCTCGGCGAGATCGTCGACCAGTTCGAGGTGTGGGACCTGGAGAACCGATTCGTCGAGGCTCACGTCTCGCGCGTCATCAACGCCAACTGGAAGATCGCGCAGGAGGCGTTCTGCGAGGCGTATCACGTGAACGCCACCCACCCACAGATCTTGAGCTACCTCGGCGACGTGAACAGCCAGATCGACGTGTGGGACCACTGCTCGCGGGTCATCACCCCCGGCGGCACGCCCAGCCCGCTACTGGGCGACGGCATCTCCGAGCAGACGATGTTGCGCGGCATGCTCGACGTTCGAGTGGACCAGGAGGCGCCAGTCGTGCTCGAGGACGGCCAGACGGCGCGGGCAGTGCTCGCCGACATGTCTCGCGGCCGGTGGCGCGCCATCGTCGGTGACCGCGTCGACCAGATGAGCGACTCGGAAATGATGGACTCCATCGACTACACGGTGTTCCCCAACTTCCACCCGTGGGGCGCCTACAACCGCATCACCTACCGCTTCCGGCCCAATGGCGACGATCACCGTTCGTCGATCATGGAGTGCTTCTTCCTCTCCCCGTTCAAGGGCGAACGACCACCGCCGGCCAAGGAACGCAAGCTGGGCGTCAACGACGCATGGTCCAACGCGCCCGAGTTGGGCATGCTGGCCAAGGTGTTCGAGCAGGACGTCTTCAACATGGCCAAGGTGCAAAAGGGCCTGGAGACCACCCGCAAGCCCGGGGCCACGTTCTCCAACTACCAGGAATCGAAGATTCGCTGGTTACACGACCTGTTGGGCAAGTGGGTCGGCGACACCACCACCGACACTCCGGTCAGCGTGGGGACCCGCTCGTGAACGGCATCCTGCACCCCTTCACCGGCGCATTGCACGAGCAGGACGGCGCCGGCAACATCCGCGTCACGCTGGGCAACCGCGTCGGAATCTTCGGCATCGATGGCCACTGGATTTCCGGCGAGCTACGCGAGTGCGACCCGCAGCTGTGTGGCTGGGTCGGTGGCCCGATCATCGCCAACCACCGCGTCACGCCGCAGACATTGAACGGCTAGCTGAAACGGCAACGACCCGGAACGGCTACGACCACTCGTTCCAGCGGACGAACTCCTCGGCTGGCGGTCGTTTCGCCGGACGGAAATCGGTGCCGATCGTGTAGGCGACCGGGAAGAGACCAGCCTGGCTGTAGGCGTCGTAGGGGATGCCCAATAGTTCGGCGACCTCACGCTCGTTCTGCAGGTGCAGCGAGGTCCACGCCGAGCCCAGCCCACGCTCGCGCAATGCCAGCATGAAGCTCCACACAGCCGGCAGGATTCCACCCCAACGCGAGGCCTGTCGCCACGACGGCGTGCCTTCGTCCATGCGGTCGGCCAGCAGCGGGATGACATGCACCGGCACCTCGTGCAGGTGCTCGGCGAGATGCCGAGCCGATTGGTTCACCCGGTCTGCCTGGGAACCAGGTTTCGGTGCCGGTGCACCGGCATAGGCGGCTGCGAAGTTCGTGCGATAGATGTCGGCGATGGCCGCCCGCTTGTCCGCGTCCTCGATGATCATCCACCGCCACCGTTGCGAGTTGGAACCCGTAGGCGACTGGTGTGCGATGTCGATGCACTCGATCAAAACCTCCCGCGGCACCGGGCGAGTGAGGTCGAGTCGCTTGCGCACACTGCGGGTGGTGGTCAGCACTTCGTCGGCGGTGAGCCCCAACTTGTCGCTCATGACCCAACCTGCGCCTTCGCCTCGGTGGCCGCGTGTTGTTCCATCCACTCCGATGTCGCCTTGCCCATCTTGCCGCCGTCGTAACCGATGCGTTGCGTGGGCACGACCTCCAGAATCACACGACGCGGCGAGTCGAGGAACTTGGCGAACACCGCTTGGCGTTCGGGGTTCCCGGGCTGCACCACCGCCGAAAGCGCAGGGTAGAACCAGTCCTTGGTCTCCTGGTCGTCGCGGATGGTGCAGATGCCCTTGTACGTCACCGTCTTGTTGCGGGCCATCTTCGCTCCGGTGGAGGTGACCACGACGCACACTCGCGGGTCGCGCCGCACCGCGGAAATTCGAGCACGCTGACTGGTGGCAGTGAGCCAGAACTTCCCCTCGCGGTAGACGTACGACATGATCACGCCGACCGGCCAGCCCTCCTTGTTCGACCAGATGAAGGTGCACTCGTTCTGCAGCGCAAGCATCTCCAGCTCGACATCGTCGTCGAGGCCGTACACGGTGACGTCTTCATAGTTCTCAGGATGCTCGAACATGCGCCAACGCTAGATCGTCGAGTGGCGGTCCGACGACGCGGAACCAATCAGGCGATTAATTAATCACGACAAGGTACGGACAGTCCAGCGAATCGGCAGCGTGGTGAGGCCGCGCAAGATGAAGGGTTCGTTGATTTCGACCTCACCGGTGCGTTCGACGGTCTCAAACCGCTCGACCATCCACTGCAGTGCAAGCCGGCCCTCGTGACGAGCGAGCGACGCCCCGATGCAATGGTGGATGCCCCACCCGAATGCCAAGTGCGACTTGCTGCCGCTCCGGAATCGGTCGAGTCGTATCTCGTCAGCATCGGCCCACACGGCCGCGTCGCGGTTGGCGGAGGCGAAGAGAGTGAGCAGCCTTGTCTCCGCTGCCAACTTTTCACCGCACACAATGCTGGGTTCGGGGTTGACCCGAAACAGACCCTGGACTGGCGAGTCGAAGCGCAGGAACTCGTCCACCGCAATCAGAATCAGGTCGGGGTTCTCACGCAACTGTGTCAGCAGCTCCGGCCGCTCGATCAACCGGTAGAGCATCAGCGCGATCAGGCTGGCCGTGGTTTCGTGGCCGGCGACCAGCATCTGCTGACACAACTTGCGCACCTCGTGATGGGTGAGCGTGCCTTCTAACTCGGCCAGGGTCATCACCGAGATCACGTCGTCGGGCAACTCGGCCCCACGCTCGTGTAGCGCAATGCGAACTGCGACCAACTCGTCGACCAGCGCGAAGATTTGTCGATTTGCTTCCTCCGCCAACGCTGGGTCGGCACCACCCAGAGAGTTGACGATGGCATCCGACCAGCGGCCGAAATCGTCGCGCCGGTCGCGTGGAACGCCCAGCAGGATCGCGATGACGATCGCCGGAAAGGGAAATGCGAACAGGCGCACAAAGTCACCCTCTCCGTCCTCACCGAACGCTCGGCCCCACAGGTCGTTGCCCACCTCGCGGATCTCTCCGTCGAGCCGCTCGATCGCCACCGGCCTGAATGCGTCCTGCAACACGCGCCGCTGTCGACGATGGTCGGGGTCGTCGGTGGTGCCCAGCACGCCGCCCGGCTGCGGGTTGATGCCCACGCCGTAACCGTTGCGCCACTCCTTGGGTCGCGTCAACACATCGAACACATCGGCGTGTCGACTGACGACGAAGAACGGTGGCGAGTGTGTCTGCTCCACGTGCAGCGGGCATTGCCCACGCAGCACGGCGTGCCCGAACGACGGCTCGATGTCGTTGGCATGCGCGAGGTGCGAGTAGGGCTTCGTCATGGCTGCCTCAGTAGGGCATGGTCCCGCCGTCGACGGGGAACATGCACCCGGTCATGTTCTTCGCCGCGTCGGATGCCATCAACACCGCCACTGCAGCGACCTCTTCGACCTTGTTGGGTCGCTTGATCGCAGACTCGGAACTGAAGGCACTGATGAGCGCGTCGTACCCGTCGAAACCCATTGCAATTGCCGAGTCGGGGCCGGTTGCGCGGACGATGTCTGTCTCGATGATGCCGGGCAGAATCGCGTTCACTGTGATGCCGAGTGTGCCGACCTCACGTGCCGCCGACTTCACCAGCCCGTTCACGGCGTGCTTTGAGGCGGCGTAGCCGGGGATGCCCGGCTTGCCGAGCTTGCCCTCCACCGATGAGGTGACGATGATGCGCCCGGACTCACGCGGGATCATGTGCTGCAACGCGCGCCGCATACCCCAGAACACGTGGTTGAGGTTCCAGTCCATTTCCAGCGCCCACTCTTCGTCGGTCATCTGGGCGACCGGAGCGGTCATCAGCACGCCACCCGAGTTCAGGCAGCAGATGTCGAGCTTGCCGAACTTCTCGATCGTGAAGTCGACGAGGCCCTCCACCGTTGCCTGCTTCGAGGCATCGCCGGCGAAGAACGCGGCGCGATCACCAGCCGCTAGTTCGTCGAGGCATTGCTGCCCCTTTGCCTCGTCGCGACCGTTGACCACGACCGTGGCGCCCTCGGCGAGGAACGCCTCTGCTATTGCGCGGCCAATGCTTCGTGTGCCACCCGTGATGCAGGCGACCTTGCCGTCGAGCTTTCCCATGAGAGTTTCCTTTCGTCCCTGCCGGCTCAGTAAGGAGCCGTGCCGCCGTCGATGGAGATGAGTGATCCGGTGATGCCAGCACCCGCGTCGGACGCGAGAAGCACGGCAACTGCTGCGACGTCTTCCACGTCGTTGAGCCGCTTGATTGCCGACTCATGAGCGAACATGTCGAGCAGGCCCTGGTAGTCCATGCCCATCGAGGCCGCTGCCGGCGGCCCTTCAGATTTCATGATGTCGGTCTCGATAGCGCCCGGGCACAGTGCGTTGACCGTGATGCCGAGCGTTCCGACTTCATGGGCTGCCGACTTGGTGAGCCCGTTGATGGCGTGCTTGGCAGCAACGTAGATCGAGATGCCCGGCTTGCCCACCTTGCCCTCCAACGAACTGACGCACATCACGCGGCCCGACTGCTGGGGAATCATGTGGTGGAACGCGCGCCGCATGGTCCAGAACGTGTGCCAGAAGTTCCACACGAGGGAGTCCTGCATGGCTTCGTCGGTGAGGTCGACGATTGGCGCATGCCCCGACGCTCCACCGGCGTTGGCCACCAGGATGTCGATGCGGCCGAAGTGGGCGACCGTGCCGTCGACGATCGCCTCGCATGTCTCGCGCTGTTTCACGTCGCCGGCGATGTAGAGCACGCGGTCGCCAGCATCGAGTTCGGCCAGCGTGCGCTCGGCCTTGCTCTCGTCGCGACCGTTCACCACCACCAGCGCGCCCTCGGCAAGAAAGGCCTTGGCGATGCCCAAACCAATCCCGCGCGTGCCGCCGGTGATGCAGGCAACACGCCCATCCAGTACTCCCATGAGAACCCCCTTCTCAGTGCTTGTGGGCGACGACATCGCGTCGCGCCCACTCACGTGAGGACGGAATCTACCAGACGTTTAATTAACCGTGTTCCTTCTGAAGGGGTTCACTTCTTCGTCGGCGTGATCAGCTCACCGCGCAACGCCATCTTGATCGCGGCGATCGCCCGCTCGTGGCGCTTCGCATCGTCCGAGACGCCGTCGGTGAGACCGATGAGGATCATGGCCACGAACTCATTCATGACCGCGCGGTTCTTCTTCGCAATCTCGCCGTTCGCGACGCCGGCGTCGACCAGCCGCACGAAGAACTCGTCGCGACGATGGGAGTGCTCGCCGAGCTGCGCTTGAATTTCGGGGTGACGACGCATGTCCGTGCGCACCACGCCGAGGAACGCCGCCATCGTCGGGTCTTCCTTGTTCAGCATGTGAGCGGTGTCGAGCACCGCCTCGAACTTCCCGAGAAAACCGTCGGCGCCATCCGTCGCTTCGTTGAACTGGCCGTAGACGCGCTGCTGTAGATCGTCGTGCACGGCCAGGTACAAATCCAGCTTGGAACCGAAGTAGTGATAGAGCGCGCCAGCAGTGAGACCGACCTCGGCGGCGAGGTCTCGGTTCGTCGATCCGTCGTACCCACCAGCCGCAAACGACGCACGTGCGATGTCGAGAATTCGCCGTCGGGTGTCGGCAGAGTCAGTGGCCGGAGGCCGTCCGAGTCGCTTCGTGGGAGGTGGAGTTCTCTGCGCCATCCGTAGCAGTATGCGCTATTCGACGAACCCGCGCGTTCCATCGGCGCACGATGTGGCGTCCGACCCTGGCCCTGTCGGGCGAGATTCAGTCGGTTCGCGCCAGCGCGTCGCGTCGCCGAAGTGACGCGCTTTCTTGGCTGTGAGGCAGGTCAGCGACGCGACAACGCGTCACTTCGATCTCCGGCGCCCGCCGACTTGCGAAGTGACGCGCTTTGTTGGCTGTGAGGCAGGTTGCTGACGCGAAAACGCGTCACTTCATGCTCGGGGCTGGTACTGATGCACGCGATGGGTGCGGCCACCGGCCACCAGAATCAGCTGGCCGGTGACCCACGAGGCCGCATCTGAGGCCAGGTACAGCACCGCGCCGGCGATGTCGTTCGGCGTACCCATCCGACCCAGCGGAATTGTGGAGGCAATAGCTTCGAGCTGCCCGGCGGTGTTCAGCACCTCGTCGAAAGCCTCCGTCGCCACAGGGCCGGGGGCGACCGTGTTGACGCGAATGTTCGGCGCCAACTCCAACGCAAGGGTCTCGCTGAGGTTGTTCATGCCCGCCTTCGCCGCGGCGTACGGCCCGGTGAACGGTGAGCCGCGCGTGCCGGCGCCCGAGCTGATATTGACGATGGAGCTGCCCGGCTTCATCCGCTTCGCCGCGGCTTTGCACCCTTGGAACGCAGAGGTCAGATTGAGTTCGAGCTGCGCACGGAAGACTTCGTCAGGCGTGTCGACCAACGCCCTGGTCGTCTTCTCGTCGGAGCCACCGACGTTGTTGACCCAGATATCAATTCGACCGAATCGCTCCATCGCGCGGTCGGCCAGCTCCTCCGAAAAGTCGCGGATATCTCCAGCCGCGATCAACGCTGAACGACCGCGGCTCTCCACCCCTGCGGCCGTGACCTCAAGGTCGTTGAGGCGTCGGGCGTTGATCACGACATCGCACCCGGCGTCGGCAAGGGTCCACGCGATCGCGCGACCGATTCCTTGGCCGGAGCCGGTGACGACGGCGACTCGACCGGTCAGGTCGAACAGGTCGAGCATGCTGGATGACATGCCCACACAATGACAAACTGAACGACCGTTCGCAAACTCGAAATTGTCACGAACCGGCTTGACGCGGCGTGAACTGGCCGGTGTTGGCGGTGATGCCGCCGTCCACAGGGATCACCGCACCGTTCACGAACGACGCCTCGGCTGACACGAGGAAGGCGATCACGGCAGCAACTTCCGCGGCCTTACCCCAACGCTGCAACGGAACTGCGCGCCGCAATTGCTCATACGCCTCGGGCAAGCTCTTCAGACGCGAGGTCATCTCGGTCTCGGTCGGCCCCGGGCATACTGCGTTGACAATGATGTTGTCGGGGCCGAGGTCGATAGCGGCTGCACGAACCAGGTTGATGACGGCACCCTTGGAGGTGTTGTACGCCCACATGTTCGGGTCACCAGCAATGCCCGATGTCGACGCCGTGACCACGATGCGCCCGACGCCTGCGGCGCGCATGTGCGGCACGACTGCCCGGATGCCAAGCGCAACCGCGCGGACATTGACAGCGATTGCCCGGTCGAATTCTTCCATCGGTAGTTCGAGTAGATCACCACTCATTGAGACACCAGCGTTGAACACGGCCGCATCAAGTCGGCCGAATCGAGTGAGCGCTGCCGCGGCCGCGTCGGTATTCGTGCGGTCGTCGGTGACATCACCGATCACCGTCGCGACCGACGCATCCAAGCCACCATCGGCAACCCACCCGAAGTG
Organism: Ilumatobacteraceae bacterium; assembly: GCA_031428795.1. Classification (GTDB taxonomy): domain Bacteria; phylum Actinomycetota; class Acidimicrobiia; order Acidimicrobiales; family Ilumatobacteraceae; genus UBA668. The sequence goes on from JANOYI010000466.1 coordinate 9,186, forward strand.
CTCCGCGTCGCGGTCGACCGCAACAACCCGGCTTCCGAGCGCGACCAATCGTTCAACCGAAGCACGCCCAATCCCAGACGCTGCCCCGGTGACGATTACAACCTGCGACCCATCAAACATGCGCCAACCCTACGTCTGACTCTCGGTTTCCTTGATCTTGACGTCCTTCACTTACACGTTCGATACACATCACGTGTATAGTTGGTGTATGGGTCGAAGCAGAACGAACATCGAGATCGAGGACACGTACGTCGAGGCGATCATGGATCGCTTCGGCGTTCATACCAAAACCGAGGTCGTCGACCTGGCGCTGCGCCACCTCGCCGGTCAGCCGATGAGCCGCGACGAGGCCTTGGCAATGCGCGGCAGCCGGTCCATCAACGAAATTCCGGTCGACTCCGGACCCGGGTCCGTTGCGTGATCCTTGTCGACACTTCAGCTTGGGTTGAATTCGATCGGGCGACCGGCAGTCGCGTCGACGCCCGGCTAACGGAGCTGATTGCCAACACCGACGACGTCGCTGTGACCGAGCCGGTCATCATGGAACTCCTCGCCGGAGCGCGAGATGACCGTCGAGAAGATGACCTTCGTCGGCTCGTGCAGCGGTTCCGGCTACTCCAGTTCGACGCAGCGATCGACTTCGATGCAGCAACGCGCATCTACCGAATGTGCCGACGCGTGGGAGTGAGCCCGCGCGGAATGATCGACTGCATGATCGCTGCCGTCGCACTACGACATGGCGCTTCCCTGCTGGCCAACGACGCCGATCTAGATCGCGTCGCAGCAGTGATGGGCATCCCGATGCAAACCCCATGAACGACTTACAACGACTCCGCCGCGAGTAGGCGTTCCATGGACAGGCGGACGGTTCGGGATCGGTCTACCGGGTCGGGGTACGACGTGCGCAGGTGCTCTGAACGGAGCTCGAGCGAGATTGGGACCTTCGGCACGACTGCGAGCAGTTCGGCAATCGGCAGGCCTCCTTCGCCGGGCAACTGTCGGCCGTGCAGTGCTTCATGCAGGAGCGCTGGCACCTCCGTGTCGGCCGGTACCGCAGGAGCGTCGCAAACCTGGATGTACGGCAGCAGGTGGGCTGTGACGCCGGTGAGATCCGCCGGCACATGGCCGGCGCGCGACAGATGCAGGTTGTCGACGAGCACCCCGAGGCACGGATGACCGGCGGCAGCCACGATCGACAGCGCCTGCGGAAGCGTGCGGACACCGAGGATGGGAAGGAACTCCAACACGAGGCGAATGTCCGTGCCCTCCAGTCGCGCCGCCAGTGACCGGAGTCGATCCGCGACGCGGTCGTAGTCGGTGTCGCGGCTGGCAACGAGGACGTTTCGAGCGCCAATTCGAATCGCCGCATCGACTATTGCCTCCCCGTGATCGAGCCTCGCGCTGCCCGCAGGTGTGAGCATGATCGGCTCGATATCGAGAATGGTCAGGCCACGATCCGCCGCGCGAGAACGCACGTCGTCGGCGACGGCATCGGTCCACGTGGTGGCGTCGAACCAGACCCCTACCGACGTGAAGCCAGCTTCGGCCGCCACTTCGACAGCATCCGGCGGCCCGACGTCGAGGATCGTTCCTGCTGCGAGCGAAAGAGTTCTCACACTGCGACCCTATTTGCTCAACGACAAGGCTGGCGGCCGGCCCACTTGCACATAGTGAATGCACGTTCGGTTATGTTTTGCGACAGCAATCGCGCACGGGCGCTACACACAGGAGACGACGATGGATCTGGGACTCACCGGCAAGAAGGCGCTCGTCACCGGCGCAACCAAGGGCATCGGCCGTGCAATCGCGGAGACCCTGCTCGCCGAAGGCGCGTCCGTCGCCATCTGCGCCCGCAACGAGGAGGGCCTTGCGCAGGCGATCAAGGAGATGTCGGCGCTGGGAACCGTCGTCGGCCACACTGTCGACGCAGCTGATGGCGAGGCTGTCGCCGCCTGGGTCACCACGTCGATCGCAGAGCTCGGCGGCCTCGACATTTACGTGCACAACACGTCAGGTAAGCCGGCCAAGACCACCGAGGGTTGGCTCAACAACTTCAACATCGACCTGATGGCACTCGTGCTCGGCGTCGGCGCTGCAGCGGAGGCTCTCGCCGATGGTGGCGGCAGCGTGATCAGCATCGGCACCACCGCCACGGCCGAACACTTCGCGACTGGCTCCAACAGCTACAGCGCGTTCAAGTCGGCTGTCACCAACTGGACGCTCGGCCAGGCACAGGTGCTTGGCGCCAAGGGCGTGCGCTGCAACGTCGTTTCGCCCGGCCCGATCTTTGTCGAGGGTGGCGACTGGAACCGGATCAAGGACCACATGGCCGCGTTCTACGAGGCGACCGAGAAGCTGCACCCACAGGGCGCCCTCGGCACCGTCCACGACGTCGCCAACGTGGTCGCATTCCTCGCCAGCGATGCCGCACGCCACGTGAACGGTGTCAACCTCACCGTCGACGGTGGTTTCCTCAAGCGCATCGACTTCTAACCGTCGCGTGACCTTGTCATGAGCAATTCGACGACCGGCAGCCGGATCGACGTCACCTTGGTGGCCGGCGGGATGTACCACGACGTCGACTTCGCCCGGCTTCAGGTACTCGGGCTGCTCGCCGAGCACGAGGAGTTCCGCGTCCGCGTGCAGCCCGACTACGAGGACGCCGACGCAATCGCCGCTGGCTCGATCCTGGTCAGCTACACCTGCAACCTTCGCCCGTCACTCGCCGCGCAAGCCACGATCCGTGAATGGGTGCGGGGCGGCGGCCGCTGGGTGGCGTTGCACGGCACCAACGCCGCGCTCGACGTCGGCACCCCGAACGGCGTGGACTCTCCCCGCGTGTTCCCGCTGTGGGCAGACACACTCGGTTCGCAATTCGTCGCCCACCCGCCGATTGCGCCGTACCTCGTGGAGGTGACCGACCCTGGCCACTGGTTGGTGGCGGGCATCGAGCCGTTCGAGACTGACGACGAGCTGTACCTCTCCGAGTACGCCAACCGCGACGAACTGCACGCCCTGCTGCACACCACATGGTCCGGCACCGCACGCGGTTTCGTCGAGAACGACTGGACCGGCGGGCTCGACCAGCACCTGGTCATGTACCTTCGCCAGCTCGGCGACGGCGCAGTGCTGTACAACACGCTCGGCCACTGCCGCGGACATTACGACATGGTGCCCGTCGCCCCGTACTACCCCAAGATCGAACGCGGGTCGTGGGAGCAACCCGCCTACCTCGAGCTGCTACGGCGTTCACTTCGGTGGGCACGCGGGCAGGTTGGGTAGTTTGGTCGTCAGCATGAGCGACATCGAGACAACCGACGAGGCGGCGGGCACAGCGAACCGAATCGGTCGGCCACCAAAGCTCGACGAGCACGGCACCCCAACCCGCGAGCGCCTCCTGCGTGCAGCCGTCGCGGCATGCGTCGAGTTCGGCTACGAGGGCGTCACGCTCTCCGACATCGCTCGCCGTGCCGACGTGTCCACTCCGGCCGTGTACAGCCACTTCAGCGGCAAGGCAGCGCTGATGGTGGAGGCGATCAAGCACGAGCTGCAGGCCATTTCGCGATCTCGACTGCCGGGCGAAGCCGGTGTGCGTGAGGTTGCGCGACTGTGGCTGCAGCCGTCCTTTGCTCCGACGCGAATTCTGGTCGCCGAGCTGCATTGCGCTGCGATTCGCCAGCCCGAAGTCGCTGCATTGATGGCCGACTGGCAGCGAGAGAACGCAACTCGCCTGCTGGAGTATGGCCTCAGCCTCAGCCAAGTGCGGATGTACTACATGCTGTTGCTCGGGCTCTCCCACGCCGACGAAGTCAGCTCGCTCGACGTCAGCCAAGCCGACACCGAAGCAGTGCTGAACCAGCTGATCGACGGCTGGTTCGCCGACCACGACACCTGAACTCGTCGACTACCGCTATGGCACTCCTCGCCACCCATGGGCGGGCAAAAGTGACGAATCCGGCACGACGGACCACCCATGGGCGGTGGAAGGTGCCGGATGGCGGACGCGCCGAGAACTTGGCACTGTTTGCCGCCCATGGGTGGGCTAACACGCCATAACCGACAGGCCCGCTCAATTGGTGATCGCGACAGTTCCTGTGTTTGGAGGTGTCGCGTGGGTGATCAGTGGGGTTGGAGTCGAGAGCGGGTGCCGCGGTCGGTGGTGATGGTGGGGTTGGAGGCGGTGGCTCGTGGGATGTCGCAGCC
>JANOYI010000467.1:0-6467 GCA_031428795.1 Ilumatobacteraceae bacterium
CCACGGTGGCCAGGTTCGAATTCTGTGCTGCCCGGCCGGTTGCGGTTGCGAGCGAAGTCGTTGACGCTGGTCACGAGTAGATCATGTGGAGCGGCAATCGCTCTGGCGGCGCGGCGAAGCTCGACCATCAGCCTGCGCCGGCGTTGACGCGTTGACTGGCAAGGTCCGCTACCGGACACGCACCGTGCGCGCTTCGAAGACGGCGCCGAGGTGGATGAGTCGGTTCACGAATTGCGACCGACCGTTGCTGGTGGTCGCATCATTGCGTTCCAGGTCCGAGGTGGGCGTCGATCTGCCAAGATCATCGAGTTGACGACATTGACGATGTTGTCTTTGAATCCTCCGTCCAGATTTCGAAGGTGATGACCGATCGAAGTGGTCAGACCATTCGTAGGTTGCCGATCGCGCGGTTCGTGATCGTTCCATCAGCAGCAATGTGGATCAACTCGACTGGGGCTTCGTAGTCCGGCTCGGGCTGCGTGAAGTCGGGTGACGATTCGACTTGGACCACGGGGCGGCGAAGGTAACTGATCGAGCCGTCCGGGTGGCAGCGGAACGCATCGCCGAAGATGTCGTCGCCGAACTCTGCCGCGGTCGATCCCGTCTCGAGCGAGGTGAGACGGATCACGCCGGGTTGGGCATTCCCCTGGCCGTAGCCGATGTTCCACGTTCGATGGGCAACCTGTCGATCGCTCATGAAGCACGCACCATCGAGAATCTCTGTCCCGGGGAGGGGATCACCAGAACCGGACCATGGGTCGATGACCCACGCCGTGCCGTCCTCCCATTGCTCGTTCACGATGAGGAAGCGACCATCAGGCGACCAGGCCGCAGGACCAGCGTTGATTTTGCCCGTGTCGAATCCGACGGTTGTCTGGTCGTCGAGATCCGAGATCTCGAATCTGGCAGCCTCGCCTGCTGGCGGGTCGGAGAACGCCACCGCGAGGAACCGGCCGTCGTCGCTGAGTCGAAATCCGGACACGTCGGTCTCCAGCACGCGCACCTGTCTGGCTTCGACGGCCACCAATGTGGGGCCTCCGAAGCTCTGATCGAGGTGGGCGTACAGCACACCGTTGGAACCAAGTCCAGCCGACCGCACAGCAGCGGTCCCGTCAAGCGACAGGTGTTCGACGATCTCTCCGGTCGATTGCGACACGCTGGCGACCCGCGACCGCACGGCTCCGTACGCACCGCCCGGTTCGGCCTCAGTGATCGCGACCCAGATTGTGTCGCCCATTACCCGGGCCGACTGCACCGAGCAGTCATGACCCGTTGGGCAGCCCAGGTCGAACGATGCAACGACGTCGACGGTGTTTCGGACGTCGATGACGGCTGGGCGTTCGGCCGACACGGTGACGAACACATCGCTCGGCGATCCGGTCGAGGCATCGGGACCGTCGGGCTGCACGGTGGGGGTCGCCGGGGCCACCGAAGATGCAGGCGAACTCGACGGCACCGTGGTCGCCGGAACCGAGGTAGGCGCAGCGACGCTGGTGTCGACAGCCGATGACTCGGTCCGTGGCACGCCGTCGTCGGTCGCCACCAGCCGGTCGACTTGGTCACCTTTGGGCAGAATTGCCGCGCCGACGGCGAACACCGCGACCGTCGATCCCACCACGAACACTGCCAACTTGCGGCGCCGGCGACGTCGACCGGCCTGTGCTGCTCGATCGAATCGATCCCGGCTCGGCCGGACATTCAGATCCGCATCGTCGCTGAGCCCGAGCACCTCGAAGCTGTCAGCTGGTCCATCCTCAGGGCGAGTCATGAGAACTCCTTCAACGTCGTTGCGAGACGCACCGACGCGCGGTGGAGGTGCTTCTTGACGGAACCGACCGAGATTCCGAGCGTGTCGGCAATCGATCTCTCGTCGAGATCGGAGTAGTGACGCAACAGCACGCACTCCTGCTGTCGGCGAGGCAGTTCGACGACGGCGCTGAGTACCGCAGCGCGCTCCGGGCGCCGCACATCGTGGTGGATCAACTCGTCGCCAGTCCGAGCGCGGAGCCGCTGCTCGGCGGCTCGCGTGCGGCCTCGTCGCCGCATCTGGTTACGAGCCAGATTCAACACGATTGACCGGTAGTACGCCAACACACGGTCAGGATCCCGCATCCGCTGAAGCGAACCATGCAGGCGGATCGTTGCGTCGTGGACGATGTCCTCTGCTGTCGCGACGTCGCCGACGAGCAACTGAGCAAGACCCACCATCTCGCGATAGTGACGCTCGTAGATTTCATACGCGTCATGCTCAACCCGAGCCTCGGCGTCACCGCCGACGTGCGGTTGCGATGTCGACACGACGCCTTGCATACCACGACTGACACCGTTGGCGACGAAAACGTTGACCGGCATCGAAATCTCGGCCAGAATCCACAGCGAGACCCGACGGCAACGACCACGACGTTCGCGTGACGGTAGCCCAGTGCATGCGAGGGACGAACGGACGTGCTCCCCGGGAGGATTTGGCCATATGGGCGGCGGGGCTTGCGAGCCAGGAGTAACGTGTGCGCATGGACCAGGCGATTGTCGAGCGCTACCGCGATCGGTGGGTCGCGATCCAAGACGACGGCGCAGTCGTGGCGGATGCCGAAGATCTTGACGGTTTGCTTTCGTATCTGCAGCGAGTGCCAGATGTCCGTGCGTCAATCATGCGCATTCCGGCGGCCGATGAGCCGTTGTTCGTCGGACTTCGATAGTGGCGGAGGTGCGGTGGTCCTACGACCACCGTGACCTTGGTGAACCAGCCCTTCCCGATGGGTCACTTGTGTGTCGCCCGGTTGTGCCGTTGATAGTCGCACCGTTCAGTGAGGACTTGCTTGCTGTCGTTGATTCCGGTTCACCGATTTCTGTAGCGGATTCGCAGTTGTTCAAGTGGCTCGGAGTCGACATCTCGAGGGTCAAGCCTTTGTACGAGGTGCCGCTCGGGCTTGGGTCGGGCTTTGGGATGGTCCCGGTGTTCGAGGTGGAGCTGGCCCTTCGCCCGCCCAACTACATCGACCACAAGCCGGTTGCCTGGAAGCTTCACCTGGGTGCCCGGGCGAACTGGCGGCTACCCTTCGCTGTGCTGTTCGGTCAACGAGGTTGGTTCGAACGGTTTCCGACCACGATCGATTCCAACTCAACATCGATTCGAGTGTTCTGACAGCGGTCGTCGCGGATGTCGACCTTCGGGCTATCCCGGAAGCGAGTTGCGCAGAGATCGAACGGGCTCGTTTCGTCTGCCGCCGGTGCACGCGATCGAGTTTCGGATCGCCGACCCAAGTTGACCGAATCTGGTCGATGAGCATGCAGTCCACGCCCGAATGGCGACTACCCGGAGGGCAAGCTGAGCACATAGCGCGCGTGTGATGGTAGACCGGTATACGAACTGGACGGACGAGACGGATTTCCCGGACGGTTTTGCGGACTGTGGGGCACTGCGCAGCAGTAGACGGACTGTACGGACGGTGACCACAACCTTGCCAAGGTGAGGGTCGCGAGTTCGAATCTCGTCATCCGCTCCAAGAAACACCACGTCAGCGCCCCAGCCGGTGCGCTGACCTCGTTTTCGGGGCTGTCGGGTTTGCCCATCATGCCCATCATTTGCCCATCAACTCGCAGCCATAACGTGCCGATCGACGATTTATGCAGGGATCGGTCCGCCAACGCAGCATCGGCTCATTCGAACTACGAGTGTTCACGGGCGTTGATCCGCAAACCGGCAAGCGCTGCTATCGATCAAAGACGGTGCGCGGCAACCGGGCTGAGGCCGAAAGAGAGCTCGCCGCTATGGTCGACGCTGCTGGCAGAGGTCCCGGTGTGGCGGCGCGAACAACAGTGGGCGAGTTGTTGGAACGGTGGTTCGCGATCGCCGAAACGGGTTGGGCGCCGACGACGATCCGCCAGACCCGATCGGTGCTCGACCGCTATCTCCACCCGCACCTCGGTGCTCACACCGTTGCCGACTTGACTACAGCAGACATCGACGACATGTGTGTTCGCCTTCGCAGGGCCGGTGGAATCGGTGGCAAGCCGTTGCAGCCAGGGACGCTCGCCAGAATCCATGTCGTGCTCCGATCGAGCCTGAGTCAGGCAATGCGCTGGGGATGGATCTGGGACAACCCCGCTGAGCGTGCCCATCGGATCGTGACAGCACCGACCGAGATGTGTCCACCGACGCCAGCGGAGTTGCGATCATTACTGGATTTCGTTGCTGACCGCGACCCGCTCCTGCACGTGTTCCTGCTCACCGCCGCGGTCACCGGAGGGCGACGCGCGCAGCTCTCGGTCTGCGCTGGCGCAACATCGATATCGAACGAGCCCGGATCTCGTTTTGCAGAGGCTGGGTTGAAGGCCCCGACGGTCCCGTGTTGACGTCGACCAAGACCAAGCGCGCTCACAGTGTCGACATCGATCCAGCCTCGTTCGCTGTTCTCGACAACCTTCACCGGTCACTCGCGGTACCGCCAACACCGGATACATACCTGTTCACCGATGACGGCGGTGTCAGCGCGTGGAAGCCGAACCGTGTGACGAAAGCCTTTGTCCGCCATCGCCGCGGCGCCGGGCTTCGCCACTTTCGCCTGCACGATCTCCGCAACTTCATGGCCACCGAAATGCTGCAAGCTTCGGTGGCGATCGTCGTTGTGTCGCGACGTCTCGATCACCGCCGAGTCTCGACAACACTCGACAAATACGCCCACGTGGTACCCGGCGCTGACGCGCACGCCAGCGCAACTCTGTCCAACCTCATCCGTAGGGCGTGACCGCAGCGAGCGGGGAACAGCCCAATGGAGCGCCGAGGAGTTGGTGGGTGTCGGTGAGGCTGACGGTGAGTTCGGCGTCGAGGGCGTTGGTAATTCCGTCGAGGGTGGGGACGCTGGGGGAGTCGCGGCCGCCTTCGAGTCGGGCGATGGCTGATTGGGTGGTGCCGACGAGTTCGGCCAGTTGGCGTTGGCTGAGGAACTTCTTTTCTCGGAGTGCCTTGATTTCGAAGGCGAGGCGGATGCAGTGATCAACACGTCGAGCGCCCAGCGGGGGACACGCATGCAGGTACCGAACCGCAGCACTGGCAGGGCCGCCGCCAGTTCAACCGCATCGAGACCAGCGGCCAGAGCTCGACCAGCAGCGCGAGCTCTGCTGTGGTGTCATACCGCCAGTAGAACGCGTGCTTGCGGACGACGTGGTTATTCTTCGATTCCACGGTGGCCTGGTCGTTCTTCTTGTAGGGGCGTGACCGGGTCTGGGCGATATCGCGCTCTCGGATCCAGTCGGCGACGTCATGGTTGATGAACTCCGATCCGTTGTCCGAGTCGAACACGAGAAGCGGAGACGGAACATGCCCTTCAGGGCGGCGACGGCCTTGACGATCCATTGAGACGCGTTGTTGCGGATCGACGCGTTCTCGGTCCACCCGGTGACCAGGTCGGTCATCGTCAGAGTTCGCGTGAACTCGCCCCGGAACGACGGTCCGGAGCTTGTTCGTGACTTGTCGCCTCGAGGCCATCGGAATCTTGCCTTCCACCATCAGGCAAGCCTGCCCCCCACGAGGGGCTACGCGCTCAAAGATGCTGAGGCACCAACCCATCCCTCGCGCTCAAAGGCACGTCGGGTGGTTACACAAGTGCGGTGCGTTTGTAGTACGTTGCTTAAACAAGTGCAAGCAACGTTGCCTGCTGTACTCAGTACTCACTTGTCAGACGAGGAGCAGGTAGATGCCAGAGCACACCGCCATTACGCGACCCGCCAACCCGGCGCCAGCGAGGGGCCATCACAAAGATCGTCGCCCCCGCGCCCGCTTGCGCCTGCGGGCGGGGACAGCGGTACTGGCCCTCGGCGCCCTATCCGCGTCGCTCGCAGTCGCTGCTGCGCCGGCCGCAGCCAAGCCGCTCCAGGTCGTCCTGTCGACCCGATTTGCGCCGATAATCACGACGGACGGGCTGCAGTTCCGGGACCTTGACCGCGACGGCCGCCTCACCCCCTATGAGGACTGGCGGCTGACGCCGAAGAAGCGGGCGGCCGACCTGCTGGGCCGCATGACCTTAGAACAGAAGGCTGGGCTACTGGTGCACGGCACGCTGCCAGTCTCCGGGACCTCCTACGCCGTCGCCCCGGTCACCGATCTGATAGGCCAACGCAAGATGACGACCTTCATCACCCGCCTGTCGACAACCCCGTTTAATATCGCGACGGCCAACAATCTGGTGCAGGAGATCGCCGAGCGGCAGCCGCTGGGGATCCCCGTGGTCATCTCCACCGACCCGCGCAATGGATTCTCGGTCACGGCGGGTGAGACCGTGGCGCGCGTCGGCACCACCGCGATGCCGGACCCAATCGGACTGGCGGCCACGAGTGACCCCGCGCTGGTCCGCCAGCTCGCCGACATCGTCCGTCAGGAGTACCGCGCTGTCGGTATTACCGAGGCTCTCTCCCCGCAGGCGGACATCGCCACCGAGCCCCGCTGGGCGCGCGTCAACGGCACGTTCGGC
>JANOYI010000468.1:0-2240 GCA_031428795.1 Ilumatobacteraceae bacterium
CGAGTCGGCGTCGCGGTCGCGGACGTAAACATCCGTCAGGGCGCCATTGAGATCGCGCGCTTCGTTTCCCTGACCGGCGGCGCTCTCGTCGGGCGACGGGTCGTCACACGGGCGTTCGTTGCCCTCGCCGTTGCCATCGCCAAATGTGCCGTTCGAAAGGAACGCGACAAACCGTCCGTCGCTGTTCACAGATGCACTCCAGCTGTCGGCGAGGCGCTGGCCCGATTGCAGGTCGACGCTCACGATTCGGGTGGGTGCGCCGGCGGTGTAGCGATCGCGAATGACGACATCGCGCTTTCCATTGGTGTCTGCTGAGAAGCCAGTCAGCGCAATGCTCGCCGAGTCAGTGCTCACTGCACTGGCGCTCGCCGTGTCGAAAGCAACCCACTGCTTCTGCTTGTCGGTGCCGCCAGCGGCGACTGCCTTGCTGCTGTACGAGGGCCGACGACTGTCGCCGCCGATGATCTCGCCGCCAGCGTTTAGACTCAGCCGTGTGACCGAGCTGTCCCCCACCGACGCGCTCGTTTCCGATGGCGACGCCAACGGCAAGCCGCCAACTATCAATGACAAAATTACAAACGAAGGCAGCCGCGACTTCGACATCTATCTACTTCTCCCGTCGAGCCGGAACGGCCCGAGTGTCAGCATCCCCCGGGAACAATCACCACGTCAAGCAGGGTGCCGAACGGCACATGGGCACCGCAACGTGGAGTACTTGACACATGACTGAGCGTGAACTTCTGACGCGAATCCCGCGTTTGGTGCTCGAAGCGCTTGAACGTGGTGACCGATATTTCCACGCCGACGGCTCGTTGGTGTTCGCCGACGTGTCGGGTTTCACCAAGCTCTCAGAGCGCCTGGCCGAGCAGGGCAAGGCCGGCGCGGAGGAACTCACCCAGATCTTGAACTCGACGTTCACCGATCTTTTGACGGTGGCCTACGAGCGCGGCGGCGACCTGTTGAAGTTCGGCGGCGACGCACTCCTACTGCTCTTCCAGGGCGACGACCATCCTCAGCGCGCGTGCCAAGCCGCGTTCGCAATGCGCGCTGCGCTGAAGAATCGCGGCGCGGTGGAGACGGGCCGCGGTCGCGTGACGTTGCGCATCTCGATGGGAGTGCACACCGGTCGATTCGCGTGCTTCCTCCCGGGCACCAACCAACTCGAGCTGGTGGTGATCGGCCGCGACGCATCAACCGTCACCGACATGGAGACCATCGCCGACGCGGGCGAGATCCTGATGAGCGCCGCAACGGCTGCCCTGGTGCCCCGCAATTGGCATGGCGCCCCGAAGGAGCAGGGCACCCTGTTGCGACGGGCACCCATCGCCGACAGCCGACCAATGCCCGAACCGCGACCCGTGAGTGGCATTGATCGGGGTGTACCTCCAGCGGTGCTGGCTCGCGTTCTCGGTGGCATCGACGAAGCGGAGCACCGCTATGTGGCGATCGGCTTTGTCAAAGTCGGTCACCTCGACGATCTCGTCGACACCATGCCTCACGACGAACTCTTCGCCGAGCTCGATGCCCTCATCAGCGCGACGGAGCGTTACGCCGCCGCCCACGGAGTCACGTTGCTGTCGACGGACATCGCCAGTGGTGGCACCAAGCTGATACTCACCGCCGCGGCGCCAGAGGCGGTCGAGGATCCTGAGGGTCGGCTGTTGTTGGTTGCCCGCGCCATCCTCGACGCAGGTTTGAAACTCCCATTGCACATCGGCGTCAATTCCGGGCACATCTTCGCTGGCGACGTCGGGTCGCCATTCCGCCTGACGTACACCGTGATGGGAGATGTCGTCAACCTCGCGGCGCGTCTGATGGCCAAGGCCGACGTCAACACGGTGCTGGTGCACCGCCCCACGGTGGCGACAGCGGGTGTCTCGTTCGAGGAGACGGCCATTGAACCATTCCTGGTCAAAGGCAAGAGCAAGCCGATCGAGGCGCTATACCTCGGGGCCCGCCGCGAGGGTCGCGAGCAGCCGTACACAGAGGCCCCCTTCATCGGCCGCGACCGCGAGCTGGCTGAATTACTCGCGTCGCTCGACGATGTGAAACGTGGCAACGGCCGATGCTTCGAAGTTGTTGGGGAAGCTGGCATTGGCAAGTCTCGGCTGGTCGACGAGCTCGTGAAAGCGTCGGCGCTTCCGCACGTGCGCATCACGTGCGAGCCGTTCCAGGCCGAGCGCGCCTATTTCGTGTCGCGCCTGCTCCTGCGGCGCGTCCTCAACATCCCGCAAGACGTC
>JANOYI010000469.1:0-2806 GCA_031428795.1 Ilumatobacteraceae bacterium
GAGCCGTACAAGAAGGTGCGCGACGTGGTGCGCTTTCTGCGCGATGCGCTGAGTGGCGAGAAGGTGTCCAAGAGCTACGACACGTTCGAGGTCAACGGCTTTCGCCTTGGCGTGCGCCCCGAGCAGACTCCGCCGATTTTGGTGGCCGGGCTGCGCGAAGGCATGCTGCGCTTGGCGGCTCGCGAGGGCGACGGTGCCATCATCAACTGGCTCGGCGCCGACGACGTGCCCCAGGTGGTGAAAGTGATCAACGACGCGGCCGGTGGTGTGGAGAAGGAAGTCGTAGCCCGCATCTTCGTCTGCCCCAGCGAGAACGCTGAGGTAGTACGCGCGAGCGCCCGCTTCGCGATCGCTGCCTACATGAACGTTCCGGTGTACGCCGCCTTCCAAGAGTGGCTTGGCCGCGGGCCGCAACTGCAGGGAATGTGGGATGCCTGGAAGGCAGGCGACCGCAAGGCGGCCCTCGCGGCGATCCCCGACGAAGTGGTGGACGACCTGATCGTTCATGGCTCGCCGGAGCACTGCCGGGCGACGATCCAGCGCTACTTCGACAACGGCGTGACGACCACGTCGCTGGCCATCTTGCCGCTGGACCCAGACCTGAAGCACTGGGACGCGGTGACGGTGCTGGCGCCGTCTGCTGGCGCCTAGGCGGCGCGGCGGGTAGCTGCGGGTGCGGCCGTTGGTGTGTCAGTGGCCTGGCGGGCGGCGGCCCGCTCGGCAAGCTGTGCCTTGATGGCTGCAATATGAGCGAGCCCGCTCTGGCGAGTGCGCGAATCGAGACGGAACCGCAAGGGAAGGTCGTGTGATGGTGTGTCGCCCGGCGAGAGCAGCGCCAGCTGCTGTGGGGCCTGTGTGGTGTGGGTGCTTGGGGCCATACGAGCATCATCGCAAAAGGGTGTGACAGGGTACTTTTCCAGTGCCACCGATGACTCGGGAGAAGCTCCATACCAGCTCACGGCCCATCTGCGGTCGATAGCCCCGATCGCGCAAGACTTGGCGGATGAGTCGTACGTTCATTTCGCAGGGCAGCGCTTTCGAGGAGCAGATTGGCTATTCGCGGGCGGTGAGCGACGGGCGATGGGTGTTCGTTGCGGGCACGACGGGCTACGACTATTCGGCGATGACCATCAGTGACGACGTGGTCGAGCAAGCCAGGCAAACGCTCACCAACATCGACGAGGCGTTACTGCGCGCCGGCTCGTGTGCGGCCGATGTCGTTCGAGTGCACTACCTCTTGCCCAACGCCGCCGACTTTGAGCCGTGCTGGCCGTTGCTTCGTGAGTACTTCGCCGATGCCCGCCCTGCGGCCACGATGATGGTCGTCGGTCTGGCGAGCCCGGCAATGAAAATCGAAATCGAAGTCACCGCACTGAAGCCTGAACGGCAACCCGAGGTCAGAGCGTGACGGCTGGCCACAGCCACGGTCATGGTGAGCCCTCGTGGGTGCCGCCAGCGCAGATCGGGCGCTCACTGTGGATTGCGGTTGCGACGTGGGCGGTGCTCACAGTTGTTGGCCTTGTTCTGCTGTGGCCGTCGAATTCTTCGACCGACAGCAACGCCATCGACCCGACAGTCAAGGGGTACGTGGTCGCTGCAACGGTTCAGCCATGCACCGGAACAGCCGTCAGTGACCTGGTCGAGTGCCGTGTGCTGACGGTGCAATTGGTGGGCGGTCAGTTCGATGGTGAACAGACGAATCTTGAGTTGGGCATCACCTCCGGCAAGGGCAAGCAACCCGAGGTTGGCGACGACTTGGTTCTCACGGCGACGCGACTGTCGGACGGCACCACCATCTACAACTTCGCCGACTACGAACGCTCCAGTGCGTTGTGGGTTCTCGCAGTGTTGTTCGCGGTCGTGGTCGTCTCCTTCGGGCGCTGGCGAGGTGTCGGTGCGTTGGCCGGCCTTGCAATCAGCGTCGCCGTTCTCGTGACTTTCGTGTTGCCGGCTCTGTTGGCGGGTTCGAACCCGGTTGTCGTCGCGATCGTTGGCGCGTCGGTGATCGCGTTCGCGTCGCTCTACCTCGCGCACGGGTTCAGCGCGTCCACGAACGTTGCCCTGTTGAGCACGCTGGCAGCATTGGGGCTGACAGGCGTGTTGGCGTGGGCCTTCATCGAGTTCACTTCGCTTTCCGGACTGTCCGACGAGAACACACTCTTCCTGGACACGCTCGGCGTCAACCTCGACCCTCGAGGACTGTTGCTGGCGGGCATCGTCATCGGCTCTCTGGGCGTGCTCGACGATGTCACGGTGACGCAGGTGTCGGCCGTCAGTGAGCTGCATCGGACGAGGCCGGAAGCGACATTCGCAGAGCTGTATCGGTCCGCGCTCGTCATCGGTCGCGACCACATCTCCTCAACTGTCAACACGCTGTTCCTCGCGTATGCGGGCGCGGCGTTGCCGCTGCTGCTGCTCTTCACCGAGGTACGTCAGGCCATCGCGACGACTGCAACTCGTGAGCTTGTCGCAGTCGAGATTGTGCGCACGCTCGTCGGCAGCATCGGGCTGGTCGCATCAGTGCCAATTGCCACCGCGCTGGCAGCGGCCGTGGTGACGAAGCGTGAAGTGACGACGCCCCTAGCGGGTGCCCCAGACGAAGCGGTGAGTGTGGATGCCGAAGTAGGTGAAGCTCTCGACGCTACGGACGTCGTCGATCGACCGGATCTCGTCGTCGATGACGGCCAGTAGGCGCGCCGAGTCCTCGCACAGCACTTCCACCAGAAGGTCGAATGAGCCGGACGTGAAGACGACGTAGATGACGCCCTTGATGTCGGCGATTCGGTCGGCGACCGCTCGCACGTTG
>JANOYI010000470.1:0-5738 GCA_031428795.1 Ilumatobacteraceae bacterium
GCACGGTGCGCGACGAACGCAAACGCTGTGTGGCAGTTGCCTTGGCCGAACTCGTCGAGATCCTCCGTCGGCCGATGATGGTGCTCGAACGTCTGGTCCAGCTCGAGGCCGGCTGACGCCGCGGCCACCGACACACGAAGACTGCCTTCGGCATCGACGACGTCCCGACCGTCGATCGTCAGACGCAATGGGTCGACTCCATGCAAGGCGCCCACATGTTGGAAGAGTTGCTCGCGAACCAGCCGACAGGCGCCGTCGACCGCTCCACCGCTCATCCACGTCTGACGCGACGCCGAGGTGGAACCGGCGGAACCAACAGTCGTATCGATGGACTCGATGATGACGTCGTCGACACCGAGAACGCTGCGGGCGATCTGACCAGCGATGGTGACGAAGCCCTGCCCGACTTCGGAGGTGGCGAACTTTACTGAAGCAACACCGTCGGCCAATCGCACGCGCGCAGTTGAGTAGTCGTCGAACGTCTCGCTGTACATCAGGTTCTTGATCGCGACGCCCCATCCAATGCCACGCCGAATGTGACTGACGTCGGCCGTCAGCCCGCTGCCGCCCGGCAAGCGCAGCGGATCGAGGTCGTGACCGCCCACTGGCTGCGAGGGAAGCGGCAAGGCCGCCGTCTCGCGGATGCAGCGGGCGACGGGGGCCACGTTCTCGATGACCTGGCCGGTGATCAGTCGGTCGCCGGTTTCCATCGCGTTGAGCAGCCGAATTGTTACCGGGTCGGAGCCCACCGCAGCGGCGAGTTTGTCCATCTGACCTTCGTGCGCGAAGCACGCCTGCACCACACCGAAACCGCGCATCGCTCCGCACGGCAGATTGTTGGTGCGCACCGCCCACCCATCAACGGTGGCGTTCTCGCACTTGTACGGACCCTGGGCATGAGTGATGCCATTGATCAGCACCGCCGACGACGTGGAGGCGTAGGCGCCGCCATCGAAAACGAAGCGAGCCTCGAGGCGCAGAATGCGACCATCGTGGTCGGCGTGGTGCCGCATCCAGATGGTGCACGGGTGACGGTGCACGTGGCCGAGAAAGCTCTCCTCGCGGCTGTACGCCATCCGCACCGGCCGGCCGGTTCGGAGCGCTAGCAGACAGGCGTGCACCTGCAGGCTGATGTCTTCTCGAGCGCCGAACGCCCCGCCGACGCCGCCCAGGGTCAGCCGCACCTTCTCTGCGGGAAAGCCGAGGCAGGCCGCAATCTGCTTCTGGTCTTCGTGCAGCCACTGGGTCGCGACGAACAACTCGATCCCGTCACCGCCGCTGTCAGGCAACGCCAGTGCTGCCTCAAGGCCGAGGAACGCTTGGTCTTGCATACCCATCTCGTACATGCCCTCGACGATGACCGGCCCGTCGATGGTTTGGTCACCGCGGACGATGCGCTGATGACGAATCACATTGCCATCAGGGTGAATTGGGGGGTGCGAGCCGTCGATCGCCCGTTCTGGGTCCACCAGTGGTGGCAGCACTTCGTACTCGACGACGATGGCGGCAATCGCCCGGCGACAGGTTTCAGGATGGTCGGCTGCGACGGCCGCTATCGGCTCGCCGACAAAGCGAACGACGTCGACCGCGAACACCGGCTGGTCGTGACTGATGAGTCCGTAGGTTGCAGTGCCGGGAACGTCGGCAGCGGTGATGACCGCTTCGACGCCACTGATCTTCCAAGCACCGGAAAGATCGATGCTGACGATTCGGGCATGCGGATGCGGCGACCTCAGAGTGGCACCCCACAGGAAGCCATCGGCGCTGAGATCGCCAGAGAACGCAAACGTGCCCTGCACCTTGGGTATGCCATCGGGTCGAGCAATGCTGTCGCCAAGCCGACCCCAAAGGTCGGTACGTGTCGCGGCGTCCGTCATGTTGCCGCCCGCCCGTTCACTGCGACACGCGCGACCGCCACCCGTTGCACGGCGTCAATGATTCGTCCGTAACCGGTGCAGCGGCAAATGTTGCCGGAAAGCTCCTCACGAATCTCCATCTCAGTTGGCTCCGGCGAACGCTCCAACAGGGAGTGAGCGGCCATGATCAGCCCAGGCGTGCAGAAGCCGCATTGGACTGCGCCCGCATCGACGAATGCCTGCTGGACGTCGCTCGGCGCACCCACGGGGGCTACGCCCTCGATCGTGACGATCTGCTGCCCGACAGCCGCAGCTGCCAACACGAGGCAGCTACAGACAAGTGACTCGTCGACCAGCACGCTGCACGAGCCGCACTCCCCTTGCTCGCATGCACCCTTGCTGCCCATCAGGCCAAGGCGTTCGCGCAGCACGAACAGCAGACTTTCGCCGAGCCACGCATCCGCGACCTCACGCTGTCTGCCATTCACATGAAGGGTGTACACCTGGCTTTCACTCATCGACAAATGCCCTTCGTAGGAGTCGGCCGGCCAACACGCCAACGGCATGCCGCCGGTACGCCGCGGATGAACGATGGTCGTCGATGGGTCGTGCTGCATCGCGCACCAAACCCGCGAACTGTTCCACCACCGCGTTCGATGCCGAACCTGTCGCAAAGTCGACGTGAGTGACGGCGAACAACTCCGCTTCAGGGCAGCGCAGAATCGTTGGGCCAACAGAACCTAAGGCCACGCGGATGGTCCTGTTGTCGGTATCGGCCACCAACGCAGCGCTGGCAACCGCGATGACCATGGCGTTGCGAACGCCGACCTTCGTGTAACCCTGCCAGCCGCGAACCACCGGCACGGTGACGCCGGTGATCAACTCACCCGGCTGACGGATCGTGCGCTTCGGCCCGACCATGAAGTCAGCGAACGAGACGCTGCGCGCGGCCTGTATCGACGCGAGGTGGACGGTGGCGTCGAGTGCGGCCAGCACCGGCAAGCCGTCGCCAGCTGGCGAACAGGTTCCCAGGTTTCCGCCGATCGTGGCCGCGTGGCGAATCTGCGGTGAGCCGACCGTTCGTGCGGCTTGGGCGAGCGCCGGCACCCACTGGGCGATTTGGTCGCGAGCAATCTCGTCGTACGTGATGCCGGCACCGATGTGCAACAATCCCGCCGAAGGGTCGTGGGACCAGCTGCACAGCTCGGGGATGCGGTTCACCGCGATGACCACTGCAACCTGGCGATGGCCGCTGTTGAGCTCCACCATCAGATCAGTCCCACCGGCCAAGACGGTGGCCTGTGGGGCGTCGTCCAGCGCTTGTAGGGCGCTGCGCAACGAGGTCGGAACAATCACAGACATGGTGGAGTGACTTTACAATTCGTCAAGCGCCGCGGGCAGCATCCCGAAATCTCTTCACATCCCGAAACATTCGGACCGCCCGATGAACGCTCTCTTGAACGCTCTACTGAACGCTCTATTGAACGGTCTATTGAACGACGAGCCCCTCGATGCCTTCCTCGGGCGGCGGCAGCTTGGGGTCGAGCTTTTCCAAGTGATGCAGCAGGATTTTCGCCACCGCCAGGTTGCGAACCCAGTTGCGGTCTGCGGGCACCACGTACCACGGCGCGGCGGCAGTCGTAGTTCGCTCAATTGCGTCATGATACGCCTGCTGGTACTTCGGCCAGAGCTTGCGATCGTCAAGGTCGCCCGCCCGAAACTTCCACCGCTTCTCCGGGTCATCGATGCGTTCCTGCAGCCGCTCGCGCTGCTCTTCCCGGGAGACGTTCAAGAAGCACTTGACCACCGTCGTGCCCTCGTCGGCGAGCAGCTGCTCGAAACCGCGAATGTGCTCGTAGCGCTTCGACCACACAGACCGTGGTGCGAAGTTCTTGACGCGCACGACGAGCACGTCCTCATAGTGACTGCGATTGAAGATGCCAATCCGGCCCTTCGCTGGCACCTTTGAGTGCACCCTCCACAGATAGTCGTGCTGCGTCTCGGGCCCGCCGGGTACCCCGAAGCTCGACACGTGAAACCCCGCAGGGTTGAGGCCCGCCAGCATGTTGCGGATGGTGCCGTCCTTACCGGCGGCGTCCATCGCCTGCAGCACCAACAGCACGCTGTGCTTCTCTTCCGCATAGAGCCGCTGCTGCAGCACGTCAAGGCGAAGTTTCACTTGATCGAGTTCAACCTTCGCCCCTTCCTTGTGCCATCCGAGGGTCGCTGCAGGGTCGTTCGACGCGAGCGAGAACGGCTTGTTCGGGGCAATACGCAGCGAGGCAAGGGAATCGTTGGCCATGAAGTCGAGGCTACTTCAACTGTTGTCGACGCCGTCGGCCGCGAACGGGCAGTGACGACAACCGCTCTCACAGCAGTACCCGCGGTCCGCGAGAAATGCAGCGGTGAACACGGAGTTGCCTGTAGCCGGATCCCGGTACACGGGCACACCAGCGGCCACGGCCGCTACGTGAAGCGCCATGCCCACGTCGAAAGTGCGTTGGCGCGATGAGTACCGCTGACGCAGCGGGACAGCCAAGAACTCGTCTCGCAGGGGTTGCATTCGTCGACGGTAGCTCCGTGTTGCCTGCGGCCGCACCGTTGTGACTAAGGTGCGTTCACCGAGGTGTGATGGGGGTCACACCATGTCCATGGCGCCTCGGCTACGACGCACTCACGCACATAACGAATTGGGGGAAGAGAATGGGTCAAATGAGCACTCAGTCACGGCGCAAGCCTGGCCGCCTGCTGGCCGTTCTGGTCATCAGTGCCGGGTTGATCGGCGCCGCTTGCGGCGGCGGCGACGAAGGCAGCACCACAACCGACGGGTCAACGCCGGTCTCAGAGACCACTGGTCCCTCAGGCAGCGACACCACCGCCGCAGTCGCTACAACGGCGCCACCGCCGACCACTGCGGCCGAAGAAGTCGCCGTACCGGGCGGCAAATTGGTGTTCGCCATCGAGGCCGACACGTCCAGCCCTTGGCGCCCAGCTGAAATGGTCTGCGCCATCGCCTGTCATCAGGTGATCCGGAACATCTACGACTCGTTGACACTTCCGAATGATTCAGGCAGCTGGAGCCCGTACCTCGCGTCGGCCGTCACGCCGAACGCTGACTTCACCGAGTGGAAGATCACCGCTCGCGAGGGAGTCATGTTCCATGACGGCACACCGTTCGATGGTGCGGCCATCGTGGAGAACCTCACCCGCGCAAAGCAGGGCATCCTCACCGGCAACATCCTCCGTCCGGTTGACTCGATCACGGTGGATACCGCCGATCCGATGACCGCAGTGGTCGTCATGTCGACACCGTGGGCGGCATTCCCGTTCGCCCTCACTGGTGCGGCGGGTTACCAGGGGTCACCCACGTGGCTTGCCGCTAGCGACACCGACGACACGCTCAGGTCGCAGCCCGTTGGCACTGGCCCGTTCGTGTACCAGGACTACAAGCCCAACGAGCTGTTCTCGATGACCAAGAACCCGGACTACTGGAACGCACCGTACCCGTACCTGGATGCCATCGAGTTCCGTCCGATCGCCGACGCGTTGAACCGGCGTGATGCGCTGAAGAGCGGCACGGTGGACATCCTCCACACGACCAACGCCGAGACCATCGTCGAGAACACCGACAGCGGCGAGTTCGGCCAGACCATCATCGAGAACAACGCCGAGACCGCTTACACCCTGCTGCATGTGTCGCAGGAAGGCTCACCACTCACCGATGCGCGCATTCGTTGTGCACTGGCCTACGCCAGCGACAGCCAGCTGCTGATCGACACCATCGGTGCCGGCCTCAACAAGATTGCCTTCGGTCCGTTCTCGCCCACTCAGGTCGGGTACCTCGAGAGCACCGGCTACCCCGAGGCGCAAGACATGGCCAAG
>JANOYI010000471.1:0-3383 GCA_031428795.1 Ilumatobacteraceae bacterium
CGCCGGGTGTGCTGACGGTCTGCGTTGCGTGACGTGACGGCCGCGCATCACGAGCAGCTCGACGAGCTAGCCGCCGCGTACCTCGGCGACCGTGACCGGCTCGAGCAGATTGGCCGCAGCGAGCTGGCGGAACGGCTCGTCGCGGGTGACGTGGTCGTCGTTGACGTCCGGCCCCTTACCGAGTTCGCTGCGGGACACAGTGCGGGCGCCTATTCGATCCCGATCGACGAGCTCGCCTCCAGCATCAAGACCCTTCCGGCTGGCATCGAGGTCGTTGCCTACTGCCGCGGCCCGTACTGCGTGTTCGCCGACGACGCCGTCCGTTTGTTGCGCCGACGCGGCCGCCCGGCGCGAAGACTTGAGGACGGCTTCCCTGAGTGGGCGCATGCCAATTTCCCGGTCAAAACCGCGGTGGCGTCGTGAACATTTCGTAGGCGGATCAGACCTTTACGCCATGCCGACCCCGGAGCCGCCGTCTTGAGCGCCGACGCCTGTGCATCTCGCGGAGCGTAGGGCGTCACGTGTTGATCTGAACCGCGGTCTGCACACGGCCGCCCGTGCGCCTTCCCGTCAGTTCCGTCGAGGCGGTGCAGTTGGAGCGCCAGAATCGCCACGCGATCGAGCGGCCTGGTCTCGGAGGGTTCGACACCGGCGGCTCGGTCGAGGATCACAACCGTCGGGCCTGACGATCCGAGCACCAGTCGTACACGCGCGGTCGGGTCATGGCACATCTCGGTAGGTGATGGTCCGGTCGATTCGGTGACCGGGGTCGACCAGGATTTCGGTTCGGATCCGGTGCTGGTCGTCGATCGACAGCTGGTGCCAGGTCCCTGTACCGGAGACTATGAAGGCGATCACGGTCGATCCGTCCTCGGCTGCGAGTTCGTGGACGTCGTCGGCGCCGTTGCTGAACGGTGACGCCGCGATGTAGTCGTCGCCGGTCGTTGCCGGGTCGCCGGGCGCGAGAGTCGCTGCTGGTCCGCTGCTGACCGTCTCGGTCACGGTGATGTCACCGGCCGCTCGTGTTGCCGCGATGGCTTGGGCGTGGATCGCGGACGCCTCCGGGCCGGGGGGCCACACGACAGCCAGTTGTGCGGTGCCGCCATCGGCGTCGGGGTTGGTCACGGTGACGGTGAAGCGTGTAGTCCCGTCGATCCAGTGGTGGGCGATGTCGAAGCATCCGGGTCCGCATGGTCGGGGTTCGAGATCGAAGCGGGTGCCGTCGGGCTCGACGCCGCTGAACGTCGATGTCTGTTGCTGGGTGGGTTGTCCGCCTGGGGGAGCACCCTGATCTGGAGCCGGTCGATTGCGGCTGCAAGGAGGACCTGGTGGCTGCCGGCGAGATCGGATGTGAGCGTCGTCGGGTCTTGCAGCGATGCCGCTGGCAGTTCGATGCTGCCCAGTCCGACAGCCGGGGCGGTGGTCGACAGCAACGCACTGGCCGCGAGTACCCCGAGGAGCGTCACAGCCTCGATGGTGGTGTACCGGGCAAGCTGCCGAATGCGGGACCCCAGTGCGGGGATGCCTCGCCGCCGGGCGACGAACGCCACGATGAGACCGGCGGCGACGAGCAGCAGTTTGACGAGCAGGATCTGGCCGTAGCGGGTGCCGGTCAGGTCGGCGAGGCGGTCGAGTTGGGAGATTGCGACGGCGACACCGATCACCAGAGTCGTGATGGCCGCGACGAGCGCAGCCTTGGCGTAGCGCGACGGGCCGGGCTCGATCGTGCTTTCGATGGCTGTGTTGGCGCGGGCGATCATCGCCAGATGCGCGAGCGCACCGATCCATGCGCCGGCGACGAGAATGTGTGCCGCCGTCGCCGGTGTCGCCCACCATCCACTGGCCTCGGGTGCGTGCCCGCGGACGGCGGCCATCACGATCGAGCTTGCCAACGGCACCAGCGCGACTACTCGCGCGCGTCGCCGTTGAACGAGCAGCAGCCCGACCGCGAGAAGCACGACCGCCACGACGTTGGCGCGATCTGCACGTGTCGTCAACGTGCCAGGCCATCGGCCAGGTTCAGTCAGTACTCCGGCGCGATGGATCGCGAGTGCGACGCTGGCCAACGCACCAACGAGGCCCACTCAAGTTCCACACCTACGACCTCGCGCAGCCGAATGTCAACGTCGAGGCCTTGCTAGACGAGATCGATGCCGACCCGACGTGCATCTTCTGGGGCTGAGGTCAGTCACGAGGTCGGAGCGGCGGCGAGCAGCCTGTGCGTCAGGTCGACCAGATCGGCATGGTCGTAGCTCGACACGCCGGCGCGGGTGGTGAGCCGACCGTGCAGACGGCTGGTCCAGCGCTGAGGGATCGCCTCCGCACCCCACATGGCGCCGGCCAACCCACCGGCGACAGCAGCGACCGTGTCAGTATCGTCGCCCAAGTCGATCACCGCCGTCACCGCATCCTCGAACGTGGCGGCGCGTCGAACAGACCACACCGCCTGCGCAAGGCAGGTCCAGACGGTGCCGTTGGGCAGGTTTGAGTCCGACGGCGTCCAATTCGGCACGAGCATCTCTGCGAACAGTTCTTGGCCCGGTGGCAACGCGCTGATGGCGGCTGACAGCGCCACCCACGGGTCGTTGTCGTGTAGCGCAGCGGCGATCATTCGGTGCAGGATGGCGGTGCCCCAGCCCGCTGCTGGGTCGCCGTGGGTGACCCCTGCCGTGGCGACCGCGAGAGCGACGTTCTGCTCGATCGGCAGTGATGCCGCCCATACTGCCGTGGGCGCGGCGCGCATGATCGACCCGTTTCCGGCGGCGCGACCCGTCCTGCGGAAGTGGTTCGTGGCTGCCTGGTCCCATGGGAGTCCCGAGCGGAGGGCGGCACTTGTCTGCACTCCTACGTCGGGAGCGTCCAATGCCCAGATCCGGAAGCGATCGAACAGGTCGGCTCCCTCGAAGCCCCCGCAGTCGAGCAAGCTCTCGGCCTGCAGGATGGCCATCTGCGTATCGTCGGTGAACTCGCCTGGCAACCAG
The DNA here is from genome assembly GCA_031428795.1 of Ilumatobacteraceae bacterium. GTDB lineage: Bacteria > Actinomycetota > Acidimicrobiia > Acidimicrobiales > Ilumatobacteraceae > UBA668. The sequence continues at coordinate 2,982 of JANOYI010000471.1, forward strand.
CTGAATCCGCCGCCGCCGGTCATCTCGCCGGTGCCGTCTAGCACGGGCTCGGGGAAACGTGCCGAGTACTGCCCGGCGGGGCCGAACTCGAAGGGAGCCCCGAGCGCGTCGCCAACCGCCGAGCCGACTACAGCGCCAATGGCTCGCTGTGCGTAGGCCTCACTCATAGTCGTGGACCCCCTGCGCCAGGACGGCGCGAGCCTGCATGAGTGCGAAACCCAGCAGGTTGCGACCTCGCCACTCCGACGGACTCTCGACCGCAGGGTTGTCGCGACCCATGCTGATCCCCCAGATGCAATCGCGTGAGCTGGCTTCGACGAGTACCCGGTTGCCGGTGCCAACCAGATAGGCGGTCATTTCCAGAGTTGACCCAAACTTCGCGATCGACCCGTCGCGGACGAT
>JANOYI010000472.1:0-4528 GCA_031428795.1 Ilumatobacteraceae bacterium
GAGGTGCCGATGGCTTCGGGCATCGTGAATCCGAGGGCGAGGATGAGTGCGGGGACGATGACGAATCCTCCGCCGACTCCGAAGAAGCCGGTGAGGATGCCGACGACGCTTCCGGCGAGGATCACTTTCATGACGGTGGCGATGTCAACGGTGACGGATGTTGAACCGTCGTCCAGCGCGTCGCCGGGGGTTGCGTCCCAGTTTTGGGTGCGGCGGCGGTGCAGTGATCGTGCCATCGCCGAGGCGGCGATCAGCATGAGCGCCGAGAAGGCGAGCAGGAGCAGGTTCTGGTCGGCTCGCTTGTTGAGTGTTGAGCCGAGCAGGGATGCGGCGACCCCGGCGAGGCTGAACAGCACTCCTGGTATGAACCGGACGTGGCGTGCTTTCCAGTGTGGTGCGATCCCGACCAGGGAGGTGGCGGCGACGAGGATAAGAGAGCTGGCCGTGGCTTGCTTGGGTGTTTGACCAGCGGCGTAGACGAGGACTGGGACGGCAAGGATCGATCCGCCGCCGCCAAGGGCGCCGAGGGAGACCCCGATCAGGAACCCGAGCGGTGAGACGAGGATGGCGCGCATCAGATCACGTCGCCGGTCGTTCCCTCCGGTGTGACGACGGCGAGTTCGGCGTCGCTCCAGGCGCGCATCCCGCCGTTGAGGTTGTGGACGTCAAAGCCGTTCTCCACGAGTAGTGCAGCGGCGCGCAGTGATCGGGCGCCGGAACGGCAGATGCAAACGACCGGACGGTCGGCGGGGAGTTCGCCGGCGCGTCGATCGAGGTCGCCGAGTGGGATGTGGACGGCTTGGGGGGCGTGGCCGGCGACCCATTCGTTGGGTTCGCGAACGTCGAGGAGGATCGCGTCGGGCATCGTGGTGAGGTCGGCTGCTTCGATGGATGGGATCTGGTTGGGTGTGGTCATGTCGAGGAGTCCTTTTCGTTGGGAGTCGGGTGGAGGTTGGTCCAGGCGGGGTAGCCGCCGATGGTGCCGCTTTCGATCTCACCGGGGCCGCGGACGTCGACAATCCGGATCGATTCGAGCTGAGCGCGCCGCTGTTGGAGTTGCTCGGCGGTGAGCCGCGAAGCCTGTTCGATCAGGTCCGGGTGCGCAGCGACGTCGGCCAACGGGTTGTCGAGTGCGCCGACGAAGGCGTCCTCGGTCATCGCGGCGGCCGGTGGCCTGGTCGCCAATCAGGTACGAGGCGTGAGACAAACATCCGAGGTAGTACTGCTTGAAGATCATCCGTCGCTCGCTTTGATGAGGGAGGTGGCTCCCACCTGGTCAGTGGGAGAAGTGCACGTGGGGCAGGATCCGGTCGAACCATGTGCGGAGCCACCAGTTGCGGTGACCGAGCAGTTTCATCAGTGATGGCACGAGCATCATCCGCACGACGGTGGCGTCGAGGGACACGGTGAGGGTGAGGGTGATCCCGAGTTCGGTGGGTGGGATCGGGCCGCATGAGATCGGCCAACACGTCATCGGAAACGTTCATCTACTTGTCGTGCCTTATACCCATGGGGGTATGGTAGTTCTACCCCTGGGGGTATCGCAACCTCTTGGTCTGTCAAACCGAGTGGGCACGCCGATCACAGTCCGCCGGGATTGTGAAGCGAGCCGGTGCGTGGTCGTATCGACGTCTCGCTTGTGAGCTTTCACGCGTACTGTCCGGGGATGCCGATGATCGAAGTGGTTGCCGGCGTCTCTTGCCCATTCGCCTACGTCCAGCTCCACCAGCTGGCGAGCCGGCGCAACCTGCTCGGCAAGGACGTGCACATCAGGACAACGTCTGCAGGCTGAACACCTCCAGCCGGTCGGCGTCGATGCTGGTCACTGACAGGCGGTCCCGGGAGTTGTCGACGCGAGCCCGTGCGGTTTGGGCCGAACCTCGTCGCGGTGTCGAGGTCACAGCACCGACATCGACACCCGCACCTTTGTTGGTCACGAACGCGCGACGCGTCGTTGCGTCGACGACCCGTGTGCGGCATTGCGCCGACGGTGTACGACCGTGCCGGGCCGGTGCCCAACGCGATTCAGTGACCGTGCCTGCGGAAGGGTTGGAGACGAGGCGTTCCCGGACCTGGCGTTCCGCTCGAATTGTTCGAAGGTGCGTGCGTCACGGCTGTTGCGTGAGGCTGTCGAGCGCGGCGCGGATCAGTCGTCCGGCTTGTTCGGCGACGGGTACGAGTTCGTCGCGGTCTGGGATTTCGGCGATGACGTTGGCGTCGAGGGCTTCGACGATCGTGCACCCGTCGCCGGCGCGCACGACGACGTTGCAGGGAAGCAGCAGGCCGATTTGGCGTTCGATCTCGAGGGCCTGCTGGGCGAGTTGGGGGTTGCAGGCGCCGAGGATCAGGTACGGCTCGATGTCGGCGCCGGTCTTGGTCTTGAGTGTGGCTTGCACGTCGATTTCGGTGAGTATGCCGAAACCCTGCGCTGCGAACGCTTCCTTCACTTTGACGACGGCTTCCTCGTGGGGAAGATCCAGTTCGATGCTCAGTGCGTATTTCATGGTCGCTACTCCTTGTTGGTGTTACGGATTCGGCGGTGGCCCTGCCACCGCAAGGCCGGGTTGGTGTTGAACGGATGTCCAGTCGTCGTCGATCAGCACGACCTGGCGGCCGGCCCGGTCGAGGAGGGAGGCGGCGATCGAGGCCCGGTAGCCGGATGCGCAATGCACCCACACCTGCCCGTCAGGTATCTCGCTCAGTCGGTCGTCGAGCTGATCAAGTGGCACATGGACCGCCCCATCGAGATGGTTCGTGGACCATTCGTCGTTGCGGCGGACGTCGAGGACCACGACATGGGCGCGATGTATCTCCTCGGCCAGTTCAGCGAATGTCGCCCTTCGATATGAACGCAACTGGCCGCCCGCAGCCCACTTGCGGAGGCCGCCGCTGGCCGCGCCGGTAGGTCGGTCGATTCCGATCCGGGCCAGGTCGCGCTGCGCAACTGCGACGTCGTCGGCTGTGTCGCCGACCAGCGTGACCGGTGTGCCCCACGGGATCGTCCAGCCGAGATAGGTGATGAACTTGTCGTCCAGGGCGACATTGATGGTGCCGGCCAGGTGGGAGTGGGCGAATGCTTGTCGAGTTCGGAGGTCGATGACCCAGTCGCCGGCGTGGATGCGGCGGCGCAACTCGACCGGATCGACCGGAGTCGGCGGTGACAGGTCGGGCGCCGTTGGGCCCTGCCGGTTGCGAGGCCCCATGTGGGCGTAGTAGCGCGGGTACGCGGTGAGGCCCGACATCAGCGTGTCGACGAAGTGCTCTTCGTCGTCGACGGTGAGCGCGATGTTGGTCGTTCGTTCGGTGGCAATAGTGCTCTCGTCGGTTCCGCTTGCCTGGGTCGACGAGCAGAAGCTGCCGAATCCATGGGTCGGTTGAACAGCGACATCGTCAGGCAACTCCGCTGCGAGTCGCCGCACCGAGCGGAACTGCGCCCTCGTCAGCTCCTCGGTCTGATCATCGGCGATCAGATCAGTACGCCCGACGGTGCCATACAACATCGACCCGCCGGTGAACACCGCGCAGGGGCGTCCGGCCTCGCTGACCACGTAGGACATGTGATGCGGTGTGTGCCCCGGCGTGTGCACAGCGCGAACGATGAAACACCCGACGGGGATCTCGTCGTCGTCGTCGACGCCGACATGATCGAAGTCGACGTTCTCGGCGGCTGACAACACGTAGGCGGCCCCGACTGCTCGGGCCAGCGCGAGCCCGCCAGTCACGTAATCGTTGTGGACATGTGTCTCGAACACGTGAGTGATCCGAACACCGAGGCGCTCTGCTACGGCCAGCACACGGTCGATGTCGCGCTGCGGATCAATGACGGCAGCCACCTCACCGTCGCTCACCAGGTAGCTCCGGTCGCCCAGCGACTTGGTCTCGATCGTGACAATCTCAGTCATCTCGAACCGCCGACCACCAAGCGAACTCGACCTTCGACGCGAACGGCGATGCCGTGAAGATCCGGCGGTCGAACTCCAGGCGACATCGTTTCGAACTTTGGTGGTACTTCGACATGAACGCGTCTCCTCGGAGATGATGGTCCATCATACCCCGGGAGGTATCATCATGAACACCGTCCCCGAGTAGGACGCGGCGAAAGTCAGCCCGGCATTTGGCAGTGGGGCACAGTCCCGGGCATCGGCTTCATCATGCTCGGGTTGTGGTCGCCGCTGAAGCCGCCCATGACGTGTGCGCAGTGCGAGACGTGGCTCCCAAAGTTTTGCTTTTCCTTTGCCGACTGGGCTGCGGCCGGCCCGGCAGCGGCAAGCCCTCCGACTGCTATCGCAACTATGATCGCTGCTCGCATGAGTGTTCGCTTCATGGTTGTGCTCCTCGGTGGATGTGGTCTCAGGATGACTGATGTGTGTCGAGTGGACATCGGGGGAAAACGCTGATCTGTTTGCGGCAAACCCCCCGGAATCCGCCTGATTCACGGTGGAGCACACGCCCACGCCCCGCGCGGACAGGAGCCCGCCCCGTACGGACCGGAGCAAACCGCTCCGGCAGGAGCGCCGGCCGCAGATCG
>JANOYI010000473.1:0-2428 GCA_031428795.1 Ilumatobacteraceae bacterium
CCGGCCATTGCCACCCGCCCCGACATCTGCGCCCGCAGCCGCCCCGCCACGACGCCCGCCAGCGTGGCGCCACACGCAATCACCGTGAGGGCAGGGCCGAACCATCCGCCATCCAGCGAGTACTGCCTACGCACCAGCAGCACCAGCATTGCGAGCACCGCCGACCCGCAGAGAGAGAGCGTGAACATCGAGCCGGCCAACACGACCAACGTGCGAGTCCTGCGGAAGTACTGCCACGCCGGCGCCATCGTCGGCTTCGGGCCGACGTCGGTCGGCTCGATCGGTGGCGCCTTGGGGAGACCAGCCAGGAACACGGCGGACACGAGATACGAGACCGCATCAGCGGCGAAGGGCAGCCATGTCGCAAATCGGAAAATGAGTGATCCAAGGGGAGGGCCCACGAACTCGCGGCCCACGTCGTCCGCTGCCTGCAACCGCCCATTGGCGTCGTCCAAGTGGGCTTCATCGACGAACGACGGGATGGCACTCTGCGAGGCGGTGATGAAGATGGTTTCGCCGGCACCGATGAGGAATGTGATCGCCGCCAGCACGATGCCCGGCAGCGAGCCAACCAGGAGGGCGACCGCGGCGGCGATGACGACACCCGCCCGAGCAAGATCGGCGGCGACCAGCACGCGGCCCCTGTCGTAGCGATCGGCGATGAGGCCTGCGGGTACCGCCAGGAGCACCCCGGGCAGCAATCCGGCGGCCGCAATGGAGCCGAGCACGAGTTCGCTCGGTGGTTCGATCGAGGCCAACAGTGGCAAGGCCGCAGTGGTCATGCCGGTGCCAACGGCCGACAGCGCGTTCGCTGACCACAGTCGTTGGTACGAGCGACCAAACGCGGCGTTGATCACGGCTGCTTCGCTCCGCAGGGTTGACGCATTGTGGCAGGGTAATCGCGCTGGGCGAGGTGCCGCTCCCTCCCGAATCCCATCCTGTGGGATATCCTTCCCGTGATGAACGACGTTCCCGGTCCTGAGAGCAGTGGCGTCGGCGTGCTGGACAAGGGTGTGTTGATCCTGCAGTCGCTGGTGGCCGGTCCCCTCGACCTACTCGGCGTGCAACGGGCGACGGGGCTCCCGCGGGCGACTGCTCACCGGCTGGCCGTTGCATTGGAACACCATCACCTGATCCGGCGCGACCCGCAGGGCAGGTTCTGCCTCGGCTTCGAGCTCATCCACCTCGGCCGCGCTGCCACCGACGCATTTCCGCTGGCGGAGTTCGCGACCCCCGCACTCGTCGCATTGCGCGACCAGACCGGCGAGAGTGTGCAGCTGTACGTGCGCGAGGGCGAGAGTCGTCGCTGTGTGGTGTCGTTGCAGTCCAGCCACGCACTTCGTTGGATCGTTCCGGAAGGGGCGCTGCTGCCGATTGGCCGCGGCTCGGCGGGGCGGGTGCTCGCCGAAGGTGGGCCTCATGTCGCGGACAGCGTGGAAGAGCGTGAGCCCGGTGTCGCGTCGGTGAGTGCGGCGGTACTCGACCGGCAGGGAACGGTCATCGCGGCGGTCAGTCTCAGCGGGCCGGTGGAACGCTTGACCCGTCAACCCGTCGAGCGGTTCGGAGCCGCTGTCGAGGTGGCCGCCGCTGCCGTGGCGATTGCGCTTCCTCGCTGAGTCTCCCGGAAATTTTGCCGATTTCGCGAACTCACCATGCCCAGTCTGGGTGTGAACGACAATGACATTCTTCCCGTCCTACTCGTGCGTTGGTTCGAGAGCCGACTGCATGAGTCCGTTGGTTTCTGCCTCCGCGGGTGTCGTCTGTATGGCTTGGAGCTGATCGATCCGGATGGGTTGGGCGACGGCGACCCGATGGCCGCACGGGTGTCGTTCATCGCCGAGGCCGACGATCGGGAGAGCGTGGTGGCCCACCCCGACGCTCGCTCTGCGATCGCGTTCGACGCTGCAGCGATGGTGACCGTGGAGTGGCGCCCGATGGCAGCGAGCGGCCTCACCCGCCCCGGTCAGTTCTTGCCGCGCCGTCGGGCACGAGTGGTCGAGCTGGTGCTCGACGACGTTGGGGTGACGGTGATCCGGTTCGAGAACGACCCGAATTACATCGTGCTTGCGTCGGCCTCGTGAGCGAGGTGCGCCTGCAGCCACGCCTGCTCGGCCTCAGCGAGCGGGGTGCTGGGGCCTCCGGCGACGAACGGCCACAGCTCCTCTGCGATGCGCCGATAGTTGCCGGTTGCGTGCAGCTCGCCGAGTAGCGCGTAGAGCCCAAGGTTGATTCGTTGGATGAACACGAATGCCTTGGGCACTGTTGCGTACTGCGCGATGGGGCTGGTGCGGTCGAACGTGTGCCGCACGATGCGGCTGGCGTACTCAGCGCTCCAGGTCACGTCTCGGTCGTCGCGCACGGCTTCGTAGAACTGGCTGAAGTACTCACCGACCTCGTCGTCGGGGCTTGGGCAGCCGGGCCGCAGCAT
>JANOYI010000474.1:0-1893 GCA_031428795.1 Ilumatobacteraceae bacterium
GGCCTCGGTCGTCGACCTGTATGCCGCGTTCGGTGACCTCGATGCCGAGGTCTTCCAGGCCGAGGTCGCCAGTGTTGGAGGTGCGGCCCGCGGCCACCAGCACACCAGCGACGCGCAGGTTGACTGCTCGGCCGTCATGTCCGACGGTGGCCGCCACGTCGACGAGGCCATCGGGGCGGCGCACACACGAGCGAACATCGGCGGTCGTGTGGACGACAACGCCTTCCTCGGCGAGCATCGCAGCCAGCCGTGCGACCAGCGAGCGTTCCAGTCGGGGGAGCAGCGTGTGAGCCCGCTGGAACACGGTGACCTCGACACCGAGGCGTTGCAACGCTTGCGCCATCTCGACGCCCATCGGCCCGCCGCCGATGATGGCAAGGCTGGCTGGCGGTGCATTGAGCTGGAACAGATTTTCGCTGGTGAGACACCAGTCAGTGCTCAGGCCGTCGATGGGTGGAACGTGTGGTCGGCTGCCTGTGCACAGCAGCACGAACCGCGTCTCCAACACCGTGGTCGCGCCGTCGTCGGCCTGCACTGTCACCTCGCTGGCGCCGGTGACACGGGCATGGCCGGTAATCAGTTCGGCGCCCATCTGTCGGTAGCGATGCGGGTTGTCATCGGTGGCGGCGATCTCGGCCTGCACCGATCGCGCTCGCCGCCAGACCGTCGGCAAGTCGATGACGGGCTCGACCGAGCCGATGCCGACTCGGTGTGCGTTGCGCATGGTGTGTGCGACTTTGGCACTCGCGACCAAAGCCTTGGACGGTACGCAGCCGGTCCACAGGGAGTCGCCGCCAATACGTGCCTGCTCGACGACGGCAACGCGCAGACCGAGGCCGGTCGCGAACTCGGTGGCGGTGAGGCCTGCGGAGCCCATGCCGATGACGACGAGGTCGTAGCTCACAACGGACGCGTCGCTCATTGGTGCGCACGATAGTGGGGCGATGCGTGGGGGCGATCCGCGGAGCGAAGGCTCAGAATTGGCTATTGTCGGTGACGACCGAGAACCCAACCAGCTACGAGGAGTACGAAATGTCGGGAAAAAAGGGTCTCGTCCAGGAGTTCAAAGAGTTTCTGACTACCGGCGACCTGATGTCGATTGCGGTCGCCTTCATCATGGGTCTCGCCGTCAAGGCGCTCATCGATTCGTTCGTGCAGGACATCTTCACCGGCACCATCGGCCTGTTCGTAGACTGCCAAGACATTCTTGACGGCACTGGCAAGAAGATTGGCCAGGACTGCTCGGGTCTTGCCGGCAAGGCGTACAAGAGCCTGGCCTGGGGCAACTTCCTGAACAGTGTCATCAACTTCGTGATCATGGTGTTCGTGGTGTTCTGGATCGTCAAGGTGTACAAGAAGGCCACCAAGCGTCAGCTCGCAACAGATGGCCCCACGGAGGTCGACCTGCTCACCGAGATTCGCGATCAGCTGAAGTCCCGCGACTAAATCCTGCTCTGGTTCCCGACGATGAGGGCGTGGGCATGTGTCACGCCTTCATCGTCGGACCTGACTTGCAACGCGGGTTGCAAGTCGGTCCAATGGTGGTCTCATGTTCCTACGGCGCATTGCACTGCTGCTCGGCCTGTTGGCCGCTGCTACCGCGTGCGGAGCGGCCGCGTCCGGGGACGGCGTCGACCCGCCTGAGACAGCCCCTGTCGGCGGTTTGCCGGCTCAGGGCACAACCTCATCGAGCACTGAGCCCGCCTCTACCGTGGTTCGTACGACGGTGCCCATCGAGGTCAATGCGCAAATCGGCGCCAACGTTGCCGGCAACCGGGTAATCCTCATCGGCGATTCGGTGTTGGCCAGCACGTCGCAGCGCTACGGCGGCGAGATGTGCGCCGCACTCGTGCCGCTGGGGTGGCAGACAGAGGTGGACGCCGAAACGGGTCG
>JANOYI010000475.1:0-2531 GCA_031428795.1 Ilumatobacteraceae bacterium
GGTCGTTGCTCCAGCGAGTGTGGTGGTCGACGCAGCAGAGGTGGTCGATGCGCCTGCGGTGGTGCTCGCTCCCGAAGTGGTCGGAGGGGCCGTCACGACCACTGATTCGAACGCGCCGACACTCGCTGGCGAGAAGGTGACTCCGTCGCCCGACGAGGTTCCACCCTGGCAATCGAAGTTGGCCTTGATCAAACCACCGGCCACCTGAGCGCTGATGTACACGCCGCCGAGTGGTGTCAGTGAGCCGGGGGCCACCTGGCCCGCAGCGATCGTCGGCAGCGACCCGGGACCTCCCTGAGCGAACGCAACGTTCCCGCCGGAGGGCGTCCAGGTGGAATTGCTGAGCGCCACGTTCACCGACAGAGGCGTCGCCGTTTCGTCGCCATCGCCCGCAATGCCGTTCGGGTCGCCGATGGTGGTGCCCACCGTCGTGGCGAATTGCCTGACCACCCTGCCCTCGACGGTGTTCGAGCCAGCAATAGCGACCCAGCCCTTGACGGGAATCGAGTTCACCCCGAGCGTGAGCAAGCCCAGGTTGTAACCGGCGATCAAGAGTGTCGCAGGTACTTGGGCCTGGAAATTTACCCCGCTGAGCGTGATCGAGTCGACCCCGAGGAAGGCTGGGTCGGGCGAAGCGTTGCCCGACAAAGAAATGCTGATATCACTGAATCTGCCGGTCGCGTTGCTCTTGCAGGCGTTGGTGGCGCTGAGCGCCAACACCGACGAGTTGGTGACCTCGAGTGATGCGACTGAAATCAGCGCTACCGGGATCAATGCAAGCAAAGCTATGGCCAACCGTTGGTGGCGACGCACGATGGGGTTCTCCCTCAGACTTAGTTGAAAACGTGAATGTGTGGCTCGGAGCGGTCAGCGAACTGACCACGGCACAGGTTGCAGCACAACCTCAGGCGTGTCAAGGGCAAGCCATATGCGCTTCGGCAAGATTTCGTCAAGGGCCTTGACAGCGGCTCCCTACTACGCGGTAACATCCGCTCGCTTCGCCACGATGAGTGGTGGAGCGAAGGTTGCCACGAGAGGGGACGTCGCGTGGACAGCTTGGGGAAGCACGGGGAAACGCGTCGGCATCGGTCGACACCTTCTTTCGTGACAGCCGGGCGCGACGCGACATCCTCGACATGGCAGCGACCTATCCGAGCCACCGATTTCAAGATTGAGAGAGTGATCCTCTTGAACACATCCAACCGGCGCCGAGGCGCCATCGTAGCCGTGCTGGGCCTGACGCTCAGCCTGGCAAGTGTGGGGGTGACCAACTCTGTCGTACAGGCAGCACCTGGCACCCTGGCCACGCCCAACGCATGTAAGAGCAGCGCCAACGGCAACTGGAGTAACATTGATTGGACCCTCTCGGGCACCGCTGCTCCCAACCCGATCACACTCGGCGCCGGCGACATCACGTTGTCGGGCGGAGCCATCAGCGCCAACATTCCCGCCGGCATCCTGGTCGCGGGCTACAACCTCGGCCTGCTCAATGTGGGTGTCAACAACATCCCCAACACGCTCCGGGTTGCCCGTTCGGCCACCAACGTCGACATCGGCGGTGGGGTGTCGGGCACCAAGACCCAGGTCGACGTCCTCACCCTGACTCTGCAGACGACGATCGGAGACCCTGACAATACCCCAGCCACGGGCGACGAGACGGCGACCGCGATGGCGGTGAACGAACTGCTCCCCAACATGGTCGTCACCCCGTTGGGTGGCAACGTCGTATTCAGCCAGGGCGGGCCCGGCACACTGCCGGTCATCCCGGCCGGCGTCGCTGCCCCTGGTGCCGTCACTCCCTTGGGTGGCATCTTCGTCACCTCGGTGGTTGCTGGTGGCTTGATCAAGCACAACTTCGACTGCCAGGCCGGCACCCCCGACCCGATCGTTCCCCCGGCAACGGGCTCGACCACGATCACTGCGGCGACCGCCGGTGCCTTCGAGAACGGCGTGGTGCTTGCACCGCCCACCGCTCCCGTGTGCTCCAACGAGACGGCCAGCGTTGGCGTCTCGCAGTCGGCCCCGATCAACCTCAGCAACAACTGCACCGACGTCAACGAGGGCGCGGGTGGCGGTTCTCCGTTCACGTACAGCACGGGCGCAGTGTCGGCCGGAACGCTCGACGATGGGGCAACTCTCAATGACGGCGTGTACACCTACACTGCGCCGGCCACCGATCCGGGTGCACCAGTGGTGATCAGCTTCACCGTCACCGACAACACCGGCCTGGTCAGCCTGTCGGGCACGATCACCATCACCGTCCTGGCCAACAGCTGCACCTGGAACGCGATCACCGGAGCGTGCAGCCTCACCGAAATCGTTGTCCAGCCAGTGGTCGGCACGACCATGACGCTCGACAAGGTTCCCGGTCTGGTTGTCATGTCGCCAGTGGTCTTGAACGGCGTCGAGCAGGTGAGCACCGGCACGATGCAGAACCTCACCGTCACCAACGCCCGTGGCACCGCGGCGGCATGGTCGGTCACCGCCTACGTCACCGATCTCGGTGCAGCAGGCAGCCCGACGTTCTCGCC
>JANOYI010000476.1:0-2338 GCA_031428795.1 Ilumatobacteraceae bacterium
CGCGGCCCGCACTGGTTCGCCGGTTCTGCCGACGCGATCTATCAGAACCTCAACCTGATCACCGACGAGATGCCCGATGTGGTGTGCGTGTTCGGCGCCGACCACATCTATCGCATGGATGTCAGCCAGATGGTCGAGCAGCACATCGAGTCGGGCGCGGGCGTCTCCGTGGCAGCGATCCCGGTCGGCTACGAGGACGCAAAGTCGTTCGGCGTCATCGAGGCCGACGAGTCGGGCAAGATCGTCGCCTTCCACGAGAAATCCTCGAACCCGCCCACCATCATTGGCGACGATTCGCGCTGTCTCGCCAGCATGGGCAACTACGTGTTCAAGACGAAGACGCTCATCGACATCGTCACTCCGGCCGGGCAGGACGACCAGCACACCGACCTCGGTGGCCACATCATCCCCGCCCTCACTGCGGCCGGCGTGGCGCACGTGTACGACTTTTCCAAGAACGTCGTGCCCGGGCAGGACGATCGCGAGAAGGGTTACTGGCGCGACGTCGGCACCATCGACTCGTACTACGACGCCAACATGGACCTGCTGTCGCCCGTGCCGGTGTTCAACCTGTACAACGACCAGTGGCCGGTGTTCACCAGCCACCAGCCGCTGCCGCCAGCGAAGATTTCGCGCGGCGCCGGCGGCGAGCCGTCGTACGTGGACGGCAGCCTGCTGTGCGCCGGGTCGATCGTGTCCGGCTCGCATGTCGAGCGCTCGATTGCGTCGCCCGGAGTGCGTGTGAATCACGACGCGCACGTCACCGACAGCCTGCTGTTCCCCGGCGTCGAGGTCGGCTACGGCGCACGCATCAACCGCTGCATCGTCGACAAGAACGTGATCATCCCCGCCGGAATGCGCATCGGTTTCGATGCCGAGGCCGACGCCGCGCAATTCACCATCAGCGACCACGGCATCGTCGTCATCCCGAAAGGCTTCGTCTTCTAGACCCTCAGGGCAACGAAGTGGCGGGTCGCTTCTCGAGCACCGGCGTTGAGATGCTGTATGACCGCATCTCAACGCCGATGTAGGGCGTGGGTCATGGCTTGCCAGTTACTCGGTGGAGGTGGCTTCTATGGCGCCGGCAATGACGATCTTGCGGAAGTCGGGGACTGCGGACTCGTCGGCGGCCAAAGTCTTGCTCACGCGACCGGCGAGGCCGCGGTCGTTCATGATCGCTCTTGCCACTGTCGGGCCGAAGCGACCGCCGACGCCGATATGGCCCGACGCAACCGCCGCAATCAGCGCGCTCGAGACTTTCGCGGCGACCGGCTGCACCTTTTCCCAGTCAACCTCGGATGCCATGGTCTTCATTGACTGAGCGGCCTCCGAACCGCGTGCACTGGTCGAAGCGCGAACCTTGGCCCAGTCGACGCCCCGCATCGCCTCTGCTAACTCCTCGGCCTGCACTTCCTCAGCCCCCAAATCGGCACCGGCCAAGGCCTGGCCAGCCTCGAACTCTGCTCGCAGGTTGCGCGCGAATGCGCTCGCCTTCGTCGTCACCCCAGTAGTCGCGGGCTTCACTGCGTTCGCCAAGCGCGCCGCTGCGCGACCGAGTCCGTGAGCCGTCATGAGCTAAAGCTACGCACGAATGGACGAAACAGGCGACACTGAGTATGTGACACGACGTGGTACCAATCCGAAACCTGTCGAGCTCCGAACCGTGAGCATGTCGACCCACACCGAGCACACGAACCGCGAGGCGCCATGGGCGTCTTGAGGGCCATGCGTGCCCGGCCGGCCGACGTTGCAGCTGATCTCAGCGACCCAATCGGCGAACTCCTGCGCCGAGCGGGTCGGGGCGATCAGTCGGCCTTCGCCGAGCTCTACGACGCACTCTCCCCCCTGGTGTACGGCGTGGTGCTGAAGGTGGTGCGAGATCCATCGCAGGCCGAAGAGGTTGCCCAAGAGGTGTTCGTCGAACTGTGGCGGCTTGCCGCCCGGTTCGACGGCACCAAGGGCAGCGCAAAAACGTGGGCTGCCACGCTGGCGCACCGTCGAGCTATCGACCGAGTACGCAGCGAGCAGGCCTCGCGTGTTCGACAGGACCGCGACGCCAACCAGACCATCCGCAACGAGCGCGATGTGGTTGCGTCGGAAGTGGAATCATCGTTTGACCAGGTGCGCGTTCGGCGTGCCTTGCTGCAGCTCTCTGAGTTGCAGCGCGAAGCTGTGGAGCTGGCCTACTTCGGTGGCCACACCTATCGAGAAGTGGCGGTGTTGCTGAATGTTGCGGAAGGCACCGTCAAGAGTCGAATTCGCGACGGAATGATCCGGCTACGAGATGAACTGGGAGGTGAGTCATGACCGATATCGACGTCCACCATCTCGCTGCCGC
>JANOYI010000477.1:0-2758 GCA_031428795.1 Ilumatobacteraceae bacterium
AACTTCAACCTGATCACGCCCGGCCAGACCCTGGTGGGTGGGCTCGACCTCGCGGTCAAGGGGACGAACACCCTGCAAGGAACCCAGGATTCGACCGGCATCGTGCTGGCGTTCCCCGTGAAGGTCGACGCAGCGGGTGCGGCGTTGCCGTCGACGGTGGAGTTCACCGTGCCCGACTCGACGTGGACGTCGATGTCGGGCACTATCGACTTCATCTTCTATGGCGGCAACGTCAGCGTGTCCATCGGGTTGCCCAAGCCGGTGATCTTCGTGTGCAAGCCGACCACTTCCGCCCCCTACGTGAGCGCGCTCGTGGTCGGTCAGTCAAGCGCAACCACCGCCCCGCCGACCACCGTCAAGCCCGTCACCACCACAACTATGGGCGGCCAACTGGTGGTCACCGGTCCGACTGAAAACCTGCTGGTTCAATTGCTGATCGGTCTGCTGTTCCTCGATCTCGGGTACCTCGCGCTGTCGCTGCTGCGCTCACCCCGACGCCGCATGAGCTAAGCAGCCGTGAACCTGGCCACCCGTTGCTGCCAGCGGGTGGCCAAGGCACCGTGCTCGCAAAAATTCCAACCTGTTGCGGCTCTGACCACCAAGATTGGTGGTCGCGGGCGCGACAGGTTGCGGGGTTCGGAGAAACGGCTCGATCGCCCATCGCTCAACCTGTCGCGGCTCTGACCACCAAGACTGGTGGGCGCGGGCGCGACAGGTTGCTGATTTAGCGGCGGGCGCCGACTGTGCCTTGGGCTCGGAGGGCGGCGATGGACTCGGGGGAGTGGCCGAGCTCTGCCAATACTTCGTCGGTGTGCTCGTCCAGCTTGGGTGCATGGCGGCCGAGGGATGTCGGTGTGGCGCTGAACAGTGCCGGCGGGCGCGGTTCGCGGACGGCGCCGAGCCACGGACGCTCGTGCTCGACAAGTGTTTCGTTGTGCCGCACCTGCGGGTCGAGGTACACGTCGGCGAGTTGCGCGATCAGGGCGCAGGGCACATCGTTGGCATGCAGCGCGTCACGCAGAATGGCGCCGGAATGTTTGGCGATTTCCACGCCCATGAGATCGCTCAGTTCGGCGGCGTTGGCCTCGCGGTCGGCCTGCGTGGCGAAGCGAGGGTCGGACAGCCACTGTTGAGTTCCCAGTGCTGCACAGAGGCCCGGGAACTGCGAGTTGGAGGTGGCGAGGAGGGCGAGATGGCTGTCGGCAGTGCGCCGAATCAGGTAGCCGTCGGCCATATGCGGACCGTGAGTGACCCGGCCATCGTCGGCCAGCAACGTGTGCTGCATCATCCCATCGGGCCAAAGAAAGGCGAGCGCTGCGTCGATCATCGACAGCCGGATGTGTTGCCCGCCGGTTCCACGCTCACGAGCGAGCAAAGCCGCGAGGATTGCCTGCAACGCAGTCATTGCGGTGACCTTGTCGATCACGATGTTGCGGATGAGCGCCGGCTCGCCGTCTGGCCCGGCCTGCAGCGCCGCCATACCGGACAGTGCCTGCACCACGTAGTCGTAGCTCTTCTGATCGATGTACGGGCCGGTGTCGCCGAACCCGCTGACCGACACATAGATGAGGCGAGGGTTCACAGCTCGCAAAGCTGGCTCGTCGATCCCCAGGCGCTGCGCAACGCCCGGCCGGAAGTTCTGGATGAACACGTCGCTGCGCGCCACCAGCGACTTCAGCAGCTCCACACCAGCCGCCTGCTGCAGATCGAAGACCGCGCAGCGCTTGCCTCGGTTCACGCCTGCCCACAGCGCGCCGATGCTGCCGACACGATGCCCGAGAAGTCGCATGCGGTCGCCGCCCTTGGGTTGCTCGATCTTGATCACCTCGGCGCCGAGGTCGGCGAGCAACGTGCCTGCCCACGGCCCGGCCACCATCTGGCACGCCTCGACGACGGTGAATCCCTGCAATGGCCCTGGCACGCTGCGCACGGTACTCCTATGGCGCTGTCCGCTTGGGCTGCGCGCCGTGCTGCCGCCTAACGTCGGCCGCATGGATATCAATGGAGTCAGCGCAATCGTCACGGGTGGTGCCTCCGGCATCGGTGCAGCAACAGCCCGTCTGCTCGCCTCGAAGGGGGCCAAGGTCGTCGTCGCCGACCTGCAGGAAGACAAGGGCAACGAGCTTGCCAACGAGATTGGCGGCGCATTCTGCAAGGTCGACGTCACCAAGACCGACGACATCATCAACGCCATCGAGATGGCCAAGAGCATGGGCCCGCTGCGCGTGCTCATCAACTCTGCCGGCATCGGGTGGGCCCAGCGCACGGTGGGCAAGGACGGCCAGTACGAGTCGGCTGCCAACCTTGATGCCTTCAAGAAGGTCATCGCCATCAACCTCGTCGGCAGCTTCGACTGCATTCGCCTGGCTGCAACGGCAATGAGCACCACCGAACCGTTGGAGTACGGCGAGCGGGGCGCCATCGTCAACATTGCGTCGGTCGCCGCGTTCGACGGACAGATCGGCCAGGCGTCGTACTCGGCGTCGAAGGGCGGCGTGGTCGGCATGACCCTGCCCATCGCTCGCGACCTCGCCGCCGTCGGCGTGCGCGTCAACACCGTTGCACCGGGCCTCATCGATACCCCGATCTACGGCGAGGGCGACAACAGCGAGGCGTTCAAGGCCAACCTGCAGAAGGGTGTGCTGTTCCCGCAGCGCCTCGGCTTCCAGAGCGAGCTCGCCTCGATGGTCGTCGAATGCGTCACCAACAGCTACATGAACGCCGAGACGATTCGCGTTGACGGTGGCATCCGTATGCC
>JANOYI010000478.1:0-9693 GCA_031428795.1 Ilumatobacteraceae bacterium
GACTAGTTTCACCTTCAAGGCGAACGACGCAACGATTGACTCGAACACCGCAACTGTCGCTGTGAACGTGACGTCGGTCAACGACGCACCGAGCTTCACCAAGGGTGGAAACGAAACGGTGCCCGAGGACTCGGGTGCACAGTCAGTGGTCGGATGGGCGACGGCAATCAACAAGGGCGCAACCAACGAGTCGGCTCAGACGCTGACGTTCGGTGTGACCGGCAACACGAGCCCGTTGTTGTTCTCCGTCGCACCGGCTGTCTCGTCGGCTGGAACACTTACGTACACACCGGCTGCGAACGCCAATGGCGCTGCCACGATCACCCTCGGTCTGTCTGACGACGGTGGGACGGCGAGCGGTGGCGTGGACAGCAGTGTGCCTCAGACGTTCACGATCACTGTCACTTCCGTGAACGACGAGCCGAGCTTCACCAAGGGCGGTGACCAGTCGGTGGCGGAGGACGGTGGCGCGCAATCGGTGCCCGGTTGGGCGACGGCGATCAGCAAAGGCTCGGCGGACGAGGCGGGCCAGACGCTGACCTTCAACGTCACCGACAACACGAACGCGGGTCTGTTCTCGGTGGCACCCGCGGTCGCGTCCAACGGCACCCTCACCTACACGTCGGCGGCGAACAGGCACGGCGCTGCAACGATCACGCTCACGCTGTCCGACAACGGAGGCACTGCCAACGGTGGCGACGACACGAGCCCGTCGCAGTCCTTCACGATCACGGTCAACGCTGTCAACGACGCACCGACGTCACCGGGTCGAGCGTACGGCGCTGGTTCGCTGCAGGCGAACATGCAGCGCTCCTTCGACGCTGCCAGTGGACTGCTGGTCGGCGCCGCCGATGCGGCCGACATCGTGGGTAACGCTGGGTACACGCCCACCCTCTCTGTGGGCGCAATCGAAGGTATTACACCTGTTGCCGGCACGATCACTGCGGTGGTCCCGAACGTCGGCACCGTCGTCGCGAACGCCGCAACCGGTTCGTTCATGATCGACCCGGCACCGGGCGTAACCGGAACGGTCGATTTCGATTTCACCGTCTGCGACACCGGTGATGGTGCTCCAGCCACACAGTGCAGCGCGTCGGCGGCCGCGAGCTTCGACATCGCCGGTCCTGTGATCTGGTTCGTCAACCCCGCTGCCGTCACCAACGGTGTGGGCACCCTGGCGAGCCCGTTCAACACGTTGGCGGCGGCCGACGCCGTCGACGCGGCAAACCATCGCGTGTTCGTCTACAACGGCACCACGGCCAGCGGGCTGGCCATGCAGGTCGGTGAGTGGCTCATCGGCCAGAGTGCCACCGGCACCTTCGACGTTCTCTTTGGGATCACGCCACCTAGCAACACACTGACTCGGCCAACAGTGGGCGGTGGCACGACAACCATCGGAGGCACCGTCACGCTCAACGCGAGCGCAAAGGTGCAAGGTGTTGCGATCAACACCGGGTCGTCGCCGGGCCTCGTCGGCTCCGGCCCCGCCTCTGGAATCAGCGTGACTGAAACCTCGGTGACCACCACCACCGGAACGGCAGTCAACCTCAGTTCTGCGGTCGGCGTCTACACGCTGTCCAGCGTGACCACCAACGGTGCTGCCAACGGCATCCTGCTGGACACGCCCGGTAACAGCACCGTGACAGTGAGCGGGGGCTCGATCGTCGGTGCGATGGCTCGCGGCATCGACGTCAACGGCGGCACAGGAGCGCTCACCTTCGGCGGCACGATCACCACATCGGCGACGGGCAGGTCGGTGGAAGTCACTAATCGCACGGCTGGGACGGTGGCCTTCGACGGGGCAGTGACCGACAGCGGCCTGGGAATCAACCTCGCCACCAACACCGGCGGCACGATCAACTTCACCGGCGGTGTCGTTGTCAGCTCCGGCGCCAACCCAGCCTTCGCCGCAACCGGCGGCGGCACTGTCAGCGTCACGGGCGCGACGAACACCCTCTCCACCACGACCGGCACAGCCCTCAACGTTGCCAACACGACAATCGGTGCAACCAACCTCAACTTCCGCTCGATCTCGGCAGGCACAGGCGCCTCCGGTCCGACCAACGGCATCGTGCTGAACAACACCGGCACGAGCGGTGGCCTGACCGTTACGGGCAATGGCACCGCAGACTCCGGTGGGGTCGTTCAACGCACCACTGGCGCCGGCATTGCACTGACCAGCACACAGAACGTGGTGATCGATCGGATGAAGATCGACAACACAGTGGGCAGCGGTATTGACGGCACCACCGTGACGAACTTCTCGTTCACCAATGGCACGATCAGCAATTCGGGAACGGCCGCTGGTGCCGACACGTCGAACATCGCCTTCAACGATTCGGCAGTGGGTACCGAGCGCAACATTTCGGGCACCATCACCATCACCGGCAACTCGCTGACCAACGCCGCCTGGCACGGCGTCGACATCCTGAACTACTCCGGCACCATCAGTAATGCCAACATCTCCAACAACACCATCACCAGTTCGACGGTACTGG
This sequence comes from Ilumatobacteraceae bacterium, assembly GCA_031428795.1. GTDB lineage: Bacteria > Actinomycetota > Acidimicrobiia > Acidimicrobiales > Ilumatobacteraceae > UBA668. The sequence goes on from JANOYI010000478.1 coordinate 2,499, forward strand.
CATCGTCGTCAGGATCTGGTGTTCGTCTGCAGGCGCTTGGCTCGGTCAGTGGCGTCGCGAACGTGACCGCCGGCGCGCTGTCGAGCAACACCATCATCAACTTCCCCAGCGGCGGAGGCATCATCGCTCAAGGGGGCAACTCGAACGTCGCAGGCCCCGCTGGAGTGTTTGGCACGCCGTCGACGGCGAACAAGATCACGATCAACGGGAACAAAATCCATGGCGCCAGCGCCACGGAACGGATGAACACCAGTGCAATCGCCGCAGTTGTGAGCGGTAAGGGCGTTGCCAACTTCGACGTCAGCAACAACGGCACCGTGGTCGAGCCCCTCGGCAACACCACTGGAACCGTCATCCTGGTCGGTGCAAACGGTCTCACCACGTCCGAGTTCCTCGTGAACAACAACGTCATCGTCGGCAACAACGCCTTTGGCAGCCAAGGCATCGGTGGCGGTACCGGCGTCACCTTCGGAGCCACCGACAACTCGGTGATGACGATCACCGCCACCAACAACAACGTCAGCGCCATCGACGGGAACGGCATTCTGCTCGTATCCCGCGGAGCCACCGGCCAGCTTCGGGCCAAAGTCCAGAACAACACCGTTGCGGCGCCCCTCGGCGGGGTGCGGCCCGGTATTCGGATTGACGCAGGGAATGCATCCAGCATCGATGATTCGGTGTGTTTGAACATCTCCGGCAACACCAGCGCTGGAAGCGGTGGCTCCCAGGGAATCGGGTTGCGTAAGCAGGGGACAGTCGCAACGACGAACGATTTCTCGATTCATCTGATGGCGGCAACAGCGACCCCCAACATCGAGGCCTACGTCAACGGTCTCAACCCGGCTGGTGGCTCGACTCTGCTGATCTCGGCAACATCCGGGTTCACGAACTGCAGCTTCCCGTGATGCGCACGTCGTCAGGCTTGCCAGGAGGAGACCTCTGATGGCCGAACCATTCCTGTCCGAGATCCGCCTGATGAGCTTCGACTTCGCGCCAAAAGGTTGGGCGATGTGCAACGGACAGTTGCTGCCGATCAACCAGAACCAGGCACTGTTCTCCCTTCTCGGCACCACCTTCGGCGGCGACGGCCGTGTCAACTTCGCACTGCCCGATCTGCGCGGCCGGGTGCCCATCCATGTTGGGGCGGGCCACACGCTCGGCGAGCGCGGCGGCGAACAGGCGCACACACTGTCGATCGCCGAACTTCCAGCGCATTCGCATGCGCTGCAGGCCACCACCACCCTGTCCACCACCAACGTCGCTGGGACGGGCGTCATGCTGGCGAAGTCGGCCGCAGCAAATCTGTACGCCCCTGCAACCAACCTGGCCGCGATGGCCAACTCCATCAACAACACCGGAGGATCGCAAGCCCACTTGAACATGCAGCCATTCCTGGCCCTCAGCTTCTGCATCGCGCTGCAGGGCATCTTCCCGAGCCCGAACTAGGAGACGACGATGGCGCAGCCCTACGTAGGCGAGATTCGAATGTTCGCCGGCAACTTCGCCCCGGCCGGTTGGATGTTTTGCGAAGGCCAGTTGCTGCCGATCTCCGAGAACGAGACATTGTTCCAGCTCATCGGAACGACGTATGGCGGCGACGGGCAGTTAACCTTTTCGCTGCCGGACCTTCGTGGTCGGCTTCCCCTCCACCAGGGAAACGGGTTCATCCTTGCCGAGACCGGCGGGGCGGAGGAGATCACGCTCACCGTCAATCAGATCCCCGCCCACAGTCACCCCCTTCAGGCCTCGATGAACGCTGCCGCGGGCGCGACACCGAACTCGAACCAGGCGCTCGGCACAGGGCAGGCCAGCACGATCACTGCGTACGGCACGGACAATCCGCAAACGTCGCTGAGCCCGTCGTCGATCACGAATCTCGGCGGCTCGCAGCCGCACACCAACTTCCAGCCGTATCTGTGTATCGATTTCATCATCTCGCTGTTCGGCATTTTCCCCTCGCCGACGTAGGAGCAACCATGGCCGATCCGTTCGTCGCAGAAATTCGAATCTTTCCGTTCAACTTCGCTCCCAAGGGGTGGGCGTGGTGCGACGGTCAACTGCTGCCGCTCAGCCAGAACACGGCGCTGTTCTCGTTGTTGGGAACCACCTACGGCGGTAACGGCCAGAGCAACTTCGCACTGCCGGACCTTCAAGGGCGAGCGCCCATGCATCCGGGCCAGGGCCCGGGTCTTTCGTTGCACGACCTTGGCGAAACCGGCGGCAGCGACACCGTGACGCTTCTGGAAAGTGAGATGCCGGCGCACTCCCACGTCCTCACTGCATCTGCAGCCGATGCGCTTGATCAGAGCCCCATTGGTTCGCAGCTTGCCACCGGGATTGCAATTGGGGCCTACGCCCCACCCGGCCCCCTCGTGCAACTGGCCCCGCAGGCGCTGCCACCCGCTGGCGGAGACCAACCTCACAACAACCTGCAGCCCTATCTCACCTTCTACTTCTGCATCGCCCTCCAGGGCGTGTTTCCCCCGAGGACATGAGGACGCGATGACCGATTCGATGAGCGTCCCAGCGTCGGCCGTACTTGCTGCAGGCACTGCCAACCGTCGGCAGTTCTTGCTGGCAGGCTCGGCGGCAGTTGCCGGCGCGCTGCTGCTTGGTGGTGATCTCGTCGGTTCACCGTCCGGCCTGCAACTGCTGGCCGCCAGCGACGGGCCGCGCATCCCAGTCGCGTACCTCGAGGGCAGCGCGGGTGCTCTCTCACTGGCAGCCGCACTCGCCGGGTCGCGGTGGGCGACTCCTGCTGCGGGCATGCGTGCCGCCGAGTCGTTGGCATCTCGCGCGGCGCGAGTGTCAGTGATGGGGTTCGCGTCCGACGCTTTTGCTCGGCACAACGCGTCATACACCAAGGTGCTGCTCGACGCACACCTCCCGTCGCCGGCACAGCTCGACCAGACCATCCCGTTCTACGCGTTCACGTACCGACGCGATCCAGCCGTATCGCAGTCAGCGACCAGCCACCTGCACGTCGCCTCCGGTCGAGCGCTTCGCTTCGGCTTCCGCCTCGACGCGCCCGTCGGTGCGGAAGCGGCAGCCACCACGGTGTTCACCAGCCGCCCGCAGCGCGGCCTCCAGACGCTGCAGCCCGGCGTGTACCTGCTCGGTCTGCTGCAGGGCATGTGGTCGGGTGCCACCTCGGTGCCGGCACTCGGCGACCCAGCCTGGGCATCGCTGCCATCGCTGGTGGTTGTCGTGGAAGAAGCGGCCTCCGCGTGACGTCGCCCGGGGTGTCGGTACGCCCTGCGACTGCCGCCGACGAGCCACTGCTGTTCGCCCTCTATGCGGCGTCTCGTGCCGCGGAGTTGGAGCAGGTGTCCTGGACTGAAGAGCAGCGGCTCGCGTTCCTCACTCAGCAGCACCAAGCACAGTCGACGTCGTATCAGCAGCGCCATCCCGATGGACAGTTCTTGGTGGTCGATCTGCTCGATGGGCGAGGGATCGGTCGCCTTTACCGGACTCGGTTGGACGATGGCGAGATCCGGGTGCTGGACATCGCGCTGCTGCCCGAGTGGTGTGGTCGCGGCATCGGTTCAGAACTGTTGGGCGGGATATTGACCGAGGCCGATCGAGACGGAGTGATGGTGTCGCTGCACGTCGAGGTATGGAACCCAGCGCTGCGTCTCTACGGGCGGCTCGGTTTCGTCGAGGCCGGCCGCAACGACGTGCACGTTCGGATGGAGCGCCTGCCGACTTAGTTGAACGCAGCTTCGTACTGGTGACGACCATCGGCAGCCGGGCCGACGGGCACGAGGAAGATGTCGAGCTCACCGAGATCGGCGTGCTGCAGGGTGTAGGTGGCCTGGGGGAGGTGCTGTCCCGCCGGCCCTAGAAAGATCAGCGAGAACGGCTGCGCCCGCGGCGCGCCTGGGCTGGGGGAGTGCGCGACGACATTGGCGAGCGTCAGCTCGCACACTGTGTCGCCTGTTGCGCCGATCACCGCGAACGTCGTGTCGACGTTGCCTTGGAACGAAGCGGGCGTGAGTTCGTCGGCCATCGCGCCCGAGAGTACCCGCGTCCGAGCACTTTGGCCCGGTAGGCGGGCGGAAGTGCTCAGGCGCGGCTTTGACGGCGGGAGCGAAAGGAGTCGGGGTGCGCCGGGGCTCGGCCGGTACCATCGTGCCAACCATGGCCGATCCGCTCTTCACCGTTGCCGCCACCTTGCGCGAAGCCTTTGCCGCGGTGACCGGCCTGCCCGCCGTCGAGATCGACCCGGTGGTGCGCTCCAGTGATCGTGCCGACGCCCAGGCCAACGGTGCGCTCGCACTCGCCAAGCAACTCGGTCGCAACCCGCGGGAGCTGGCGCAAGCTGTCGTCGACACAGGCCTCCTCGCCAACGTCTGCAGCCACGCCGAGGTAGCCGGCCCCGGTTTCATCAACGTGACATTCACTCCGGCGTTCCTGGCAGCGCAGTTGGTCGACGCAGCGGCCCACCCACACTTGGGCGTGCGCGACGCGCTGCCCGAGACTGCCGTGGTCGACTACTCAGCGCCCAACGTGGCCAAGGAGATGCACGTAGGTCACCTGCGCACCACGGTCATCGGTGATGCGCTCGTGCGCGTGCTCGAGTTCGTCGGCCATACGGTCATTCGCGAGAACCACATCGGCGACTGGGGCACGCCCTTCGGAATGCTCATCGAGCACATGGTCGACCTCGGTGGTATCGACGCCGATCTCACCATCGACCTCTCCGACCCCAGCGCGTTCTATCGCCAAGCGCGAGCGAAGTTCGACGCCAGCGACGAGTTCAAAGATCGTGCCCGTCAGCGCGTGACGCTGCTGCAGAGCCGCACCGACGAGCCCACCATGGCCATCTGGCACAAGCTCGTCGACAAGTCGGCCGACTATTTCGATCTGGTTTACGGCAAGCTCGGCGTATTGCTGCGGCGCGACGACATCGTCGGCGAGAGCTTCTATCAGCCGATGATGCCGGCGATGCTGGAACGATTCGACAAGGCGGGTCTGCTGGCAGAGAGCGAGGGCGCCAAGGTCGTCTGGGTGCCCGGGTTCAAGAACCGCGAGGGCGAGCCGCTGCCGCTCATCGTGCAAGCGCGTACCGGCGGGTTCAACTACGCCACCAGCGACATCACGTGCGTGCTCGATCGCATCGAGCGGCTTCACGCCACACTGCTCGTCTACTGCATCGGCACGCCTCAGAGCCAGCATTTGCAGATGGTGTTCAAGGCGGCTGAGATGCTCGGCGTGCTGGTGCCGCCGGCGCGAGCTGTTCACGTCAACAACGGCAACGTTCTGGGTGACGACCGCAAAATCCTGAAGAGCCGCAGCGGCGAGCCGGCGATGCTGCTCGATCTCGTCGACGCTGCTCTGGAGCGCGGTCGAGCGATCGTCGCCGAGCGCAGTCAGGAACTGCCGGCCGACGAGCAGGCCACGCTGGCCAACACGCTCGGCATCGGCGCGCTGAAGTACGCCGAGCTCTCCAGCGACCGGATCAGGGATTACGTCTTCGACTGGGACCGCATGCTCTCGTTCGACGGCAACACTGCGCCGTACCTGCAGTACGCACATGTTCGCGTGTGCGGCATCTTCCGCAAGGCAGGTGTCGAGCGTGAATCGGTGCGTGGCGTCGTGCCGGTCATCGGTGAGCCGCAGGAACGGGCGCTCGCGCTGCACCTGCTGCAGTTCGACGCAGCGGTGCACGACACGCTCGATAAGTTCGCTCCCCACCGGTTGTGCACGTATCTGTTCGATCTCGCGCAGACATTCACTGCGTTCTTCGAGGCCTGCCCGGTGCTGAAGGACGGCTACGAGGCCACCCGCGACGGCCGGCTCGCGCTGTGCGACCTCACTGCTCGCGTGTTGGAGCAGGGTTTGGCGTTGTTGGGCATTGACGCGCCGGAGCGCATGTGAACCCGGTTCCCCTGCAGCTGTTGCCGATGACCGCGCAAGTGCAGGGCAACGGCTCGCTCGCGATTGGCGGCTGCGACGTCGGCGAGCTCGCCGCCCAGTACGGCACGCCACTGTTCATCTACGACGAGGCCCACCTTCGCGCTCGCTGCGCCGAGACCGTCGCTGCCTTCGGCCCTGGTCGCGCGTACTACGCCACCAAGGCATTCCTCTGCACCGCGATGGCGCGGCTGGCCTACGAGGAGGGCATGCACCTCGATGTCGCCAGCGGCGGCGAGCTCTACGTCGCGCTGCGCGCCGGGGTGCCGGCTCACGCACTTGCATTTCACGGCAACAACAAGAGCGTCGCCGAGCTCCGCATGGCGATCAGCGAGGGCGTTCGTCACATCGTGGTCGACAGCTTCGATGAGCTAGACCGCCTCGACGCACTCCACGCGGAAGGCTTGCCCGCCCCCAAGGTGTTGGCCCGCATCACACCCGGCGTGCATGCGCACACTCACGAGTTCATCGCCACCGGTCAAGACGACAGCAAGTTCGGCTTCAACCTCGGCAACGGCGACGCTCACCGTGCCATCGACCGCATGCGCCGCTCGCCCAGTGTGCAGTTGGAAGGTGTGCACTGCCACATCGGCAGCAACGTGTTCGAAGCCTCGAACTTCGCCAAGGCAGCCGAGGTGATGGCCGGGTTCGCAATCCCGCTCGACCTTCCCGAGCTTGTCTTGGGCGGAGGCCTGGGTGTGCCGTACGTGGAGGGTGAAGAAGCGCCGTCCATCACGCAGTGGGGCAACGTCTTGCTGGACGCCTGTCAGGCGCTCGGCGTGCGCAGCAACGTCTGTGTCGAACCGGGCCGCAGCATCGTGGCCGGCGCCGCCATCACCGTGTACACCGTCGGAACGGTGAAGCACATTCCGGGTGTGCGCACCTACATCAGCGTCGACGGTGGCATGAGCGACAATCCACGCCCAGTTCTCTACGGAAGCGGCTACGAGGCGTTTCTGCCGCGTGCGGTGGGTGCCGCACGAACCGAACGCGCCCGCCTGGTTGGCAAGCACTGCGAGAGCGGTGACGTGCTGATCTTCGATGCTGGCCTTCCCGCCGATGTGGCCATTGGCGACCTGTTGGCCACGCCCGTCACTGGTGCGTACGGCCACAGCATGGCCAGCAACTACAACAAGCTCACGCGGCCGCCGGTGGTCTTCGCCCAGAATGGCGTTGCCCGGCTGGTGGTGCGGCGCGAAACCTATGAGGACTTGGTGCAATGCGACGTGGGTTGATCGACCCGATCGTTGACTTCTTCCGCAAGGCTTCGTCGGGCGGT